>JBBPZK010000272.1:0-2097 GCA_038199155.1 Rubrobacterales bacterium
GAGGAGTCGGGACGCCACCGCCCCGGCTCCTCTAGGCTATTTGCAGCCTGCCCTTAGACCATCAACATCACGGGGTTCTCAAGCACGCGCTGGACTTCGGCCATGTAGAGGGCTCCGTCGCGGCCGTTTGCGATGCGGTGGTCGGCAGATAAGGTGAGCTTCATCATGCTCGCGGGTACTACCTCGTCGTTCTCGTCGTAGCTCGGACGCTTGACGATGCTGCTGACCGCGATAATGGCGGCCTGCGGCGGGTTGACTATGGCGGTGAAGCTCTCGATGCCGAACATACCCATGTTCGAGACCGTGATCGTCCCACCCTGGTACTCCTCGGGCTTTAGCTGCCCGTCGCGCGCCCTCTTTGCGAGGTCTTTCGACTCGCGGGAGATCGCGGCGAGACCCTTGCTGCCGGTGTCCCGGATAACCGGGGTTATGAGGCCGGCGTCGAGCGCCACGGCCATCGCCATGTTCACCGTCTCGTGCAACTCGATGCCCTTGCTCGTGTACAGCGCGTTCAGGTTCGGGTAGTTTCGCAGGGCGACCGCGCAGGCCTTCATCACGAAGTCGTTGACGGAGAGTTTGATCCCCTCTTCTTCGAGTTGCGCGTTGAGCTGCTTGCGAAGCGCCATCGTAGCATCCATCTTCACCTCGACCGTGGCGTAGAAGTGGGGGATGTGCTGCTTGGCCTCCGTCATCCGCTCGCCGATGACCCGCTGCATCCGGGTCGGCTCCATGAGCTCCGTCCCCGGCGCCCCGGTCGGCTCCGGCAACCTCGCCGGCTGGAAACCTTGCTGCGACGCCTGCTCCTCCTGAGCCTCGGGCTGCGCTTGCGCTTCTTCCCCTCCCTCGGCCTGGCTGTCTCTCTGGGCGCTACCGTTCTCCATCGCCGCCCGGACGTCGCGCTCGACAATACGTCCCGCCGGGCCGGAGCCCTCGACCTTCGAGAGGTCCAAGTCGTTCTCGGACGCGAGCCGCCGGACTATCGGCGACGCCCGGAAGTTGCCGTTCGCCTGGGGTTGCCCGTCTCCACCGCCATCTTCGGACGGCTGCTCTTCTCCGGTGTCCTCTTCTTCCTCTGTCTCGGTGGCGGTAGCCTGGCCTCCGCCGCCTTCCTCCTCCGAGCCCTCTTCCTCTTCCGACTCGGCTTCTTCGCCTCCGCCGCCGCTGCGCTCGGGGACATCCTCACCTTCGCCCTGGACGAAGGCTATAGCTTCGCCGACCGGGATGTCCTGGCCTTCGCTGGCGTACAGCTCGGCCAGCGTGCCGGAGTCTTCGGCTTCGAGTTCCATCGTGACCTTGTCGGTCTCGATCTCCGCGATAGCGTCCCCTTCGGAGACATCGTCGCCTTCGCTCTTGAGCCATTTGAGAAGGGTACCCTCCTCCATCGCGTCGCCCATTTTGGGCATGATCACTTCGGGCATCTTACTTCTCCTCCATATACATAACCCGACGGGCCGCATTCGCCACCTGCTTCTCGCTCGGGAAGGCCGCCACCTCCAGGTTCCGGGCATATGGCGCCGGAACCTCCGCCCCACTAACTCGCTGAACCGGCGCATCCAGGTAGTCGAAAGCCCTATCCTGGATAATGGCCGCAACCTCGCTAGCGACCCCAAACCACCGCCACTGCTCCTGAACGGCGACCGCCCGATGCGTCTTCTCAACCGACTCCACGATCGTATCCTCGTCGAACGGCCTCAAGCTACGCAGGTCTATGACCTCGGCTTCCACGCCTTCCTCGGCCAGAGCGTCGGCGACGCGCAGACAAAGGTTCACCTGCCGACCGTAGGCGATAAGCGTCACGTCGCTACCTTCGCGGGCTATCCGCGCCTTTCCGAAAGGAACCGCGTTGTCTCCTTCTTCTACCTCGCCCTTCGTGCCGTAGAGGGCGCCGGCTTCGAGGAAGATGACCGGGTTCGGGTCGCGAATGGCGGTCAGCATCATGCCCTTCACGTCGTTCGGCGTGACGGGGGCAACGACCTTCAGGCCTGGAAAGTGGCCGTAGAACGACTCCAGGGAGTGGGTGTGCTGGGCAGAGAGCTGGACACCGCCGCCGTTGGGGCCGCGGATGACTAGCGGCACCTCTACCTGTCCACCGGAGAA
>JBBPZK010000273.1:0-2358 GCA_038199155.1 Rubrobacterales bacterium
CGGTGAAACTTCGGACGGGTTAGCACGTACCGATGTTATAATTGAGGTCTATGGTTTCGAGGCATTCGACGTTGGGGAGTGGCGACTTAGATGGGTAGGTTTACCAGGACGATCCGCGGATTTTTCGGGCGGTTTCTGTCGGGGGTCGAGCAGCGTAACCCAGAGATACTGTTGGAGAACGCTGTTCAGGATGAGTTGGACAACTTGAAGAAACTCCAGGTTGCGGCGGCCCGCACGATGGCTTATGAGAAGATGCTCGCCAACGACGCGACTTCCAAGCAGAAGCTCGTGGTTGCCAGGGAGCGCCAGTCCAAGGAACTCGCTTCTCGCGGGCAACGTGAGACGGCCATTCAGCTTATCCAGCAGAAACAAGAGGCCCAGGAGAGCCTGACGGAGATAGAGGCCCGCCTCGAAGAGGCCCGCCGGAACTCCCAGGAGATGGAGCAGGCCTTCCGCGACCAGGAGCGCCGTTACAACGAGATAGTGCGCGAGCGGGCCTCGCTCATGGAAGAAAGCCAGCGGGCGCGGGCGCTACGCACCGCCAACGACGCCCGCGCCAACATCTCCCTGAGCGACTCCTCCCGCGACCTGGAAAAAGCCCGTCAGGCCATCCGACAGGCCTCCTATGAGGCACAGGCCGTCGGCGAGTTGGGCGTCAGCGATACCGAGCGCGAGATAGCCGCCGCCGAGGTAGACCTGAAACGTCTCGACGCCGAACGGGAGCTCGAAGAGCTGGAGCTCGAGATGGGCATGAACTCAACCGGGCAGATCGAAGGCTCGGACCCTGACGGAACCTCGGGGGAGACCTCCGGAGAGGGAAACCTGGAAGAACAGGCCAACCGGCTGAACGAGGGCGAAGAGGGACCGGCGCGTGGGTAGTCTCGCCACCAGAGAGAAGAAGCAGGGTATCAGGGGCGGCTTGATGCGCCTGGCTCCCTTCGGTTCTTTGGCGGGGCTCGGGACGCTGGCGGTCGTCGACGCTCACTATTTTCTCGCCAGCTTGCTCGGGGCCGGGGCCTTGTGGACGGGGCGGAGGTTACTGGATCGGCGTGGGAACGAGCATCGGGCGCTTGAGAGCCGGGCGCGGGAGAACGTGCGGGCACTCTCGCGGGTGGCGCGCGAGGACCGGATGGCGTCGTCGCAGACCAAGCGGCTCGCCGCGCTCCAGGGCGGGCTTTTGGAGAGTTGGGAGCTACTGCCGGAAGATTACCGGCCCCTCATCTCCGAGGATATGTTTACGATCCTGGACGAGATCGAGGAGGCGACGCGTCTGGCGAGAAGACGGGCGGCGCTCCGGCGCCACATCCATAGCCTGGACCGACGGGAGCTCTCCCGTCGCATAAAGGGTCTCCAGAAAGACCTGGCGGGGTTGGAGCCGGGGTCTCCGCTGCGGGCTCCGTTCGAGAGTGCGTTGGCCGGACGGCGCGAGGAGTTGGCCGGGTTCGAAGATGTCCTGGGCGGTATCAGCATGATAAACGCGCAATTGGAGGGGGCTGAAAGCATGCTCGGCAGCCTTCGCGGTGAGCTCCTGGGTCTCGATACGAGCCTCGCGCCGCGGGCTCTGGACTCCGGGCTCGCGAGGCTCAAGGAGAGAGTAGGCTACTTCCGGCAGAGCATGGATGAAGTGGCGAGGAGCGTGGACACTAAGGTGGAGGAGTTGCCCGCAAGATGAGTGAAGAGAACGACAGGAAAAAAGGGATCTTCTCGTGGGTCTTCCGCGAGACCGAAGACGGGGAGCGTACGGAGATCTACTCTCCCGAGGAGGTCGATGTGGAAGAGATCGAAGAGTCCGGAAGGTCCTACTCACACGGCTTTACGGTGGAGAGGGCCGCTGGGGTCATCAAGGACCTGCCGTCGGACGTGCCGCATGCCAGTGCCGTGCGCATCGTCCGACAGACCATGTCCGCAGCCGGTATAGATATAGAGGACTTGCGGCGCTCATCCGGCAAACGCGAGGCGAAGTTGAGCTCCGAGATAGAACTCAGCCAGCGGCGCATGCGCGAACTCAAGGAGAAAACCCAGGAGTACGTGTCTTCCCTGGAAGAGAAGATCAGGAAAGCAAAGCAAGACAGGGACTCCGGGGTCTCAAAGGAGGAACGGAAGATTTCCCGAGCCCGCACCGGGCTCGCGGACGTGGATCTCGTAAGGGATTTCTTCGAGTTGCCGAAAAAGACGCAGGGTGAAGACGACCGGCAAGGTCCGGAGGCCGGGGCTCGGCCGGATGTTCGAAGCCGCCCCACCTCCAGACAGACCGAGAGTTCGCCGGATGATACGGATGGCATGGAGCCGATAAGAGGTGGAGACGATGCCACGCAGGTGATTCGGCGGACGGGACCGCTCTCGCGGGACCCGGAGTCC
>JBBPZK010000274.1:0-5872 GCA_038199155.1 Rubrobacterales bacterium
TACGGTCTACCAAGCGCATCTGGCCGTGATGCACACGCTGGTACCCATCGAGCGCACGGGCGCTCCGCTGCCGGCAATCGCCTGCCGCGGACTCCGTGCCGGGCCTTGTGAACTCGTGCTGCATCGGGACCCGGCCGATACCGATGAGCGCTATTACCACCAGGTCGGCCTCGCCAAAACCGTCCATCCGGCGGACAACTGAACGCGCATCCCGACAACGGTAAGGAGTTCATGAATGAGGTTCGAGGACAAGTCAGTCGTCGTGACCGGCGCCGGATCGGGGATCGGCCGTGCCTGTGCCCTGGATCTTGCGAAACAGGGATGCAATGTTGCAGTTCACTATAACAATAGTGAGAGTGAGGCGCGGGAGGTCTTGGAGGAGATAGAGATTTCCGGCGGCGAGGCGCTTCTCGTTGGGGGAGACGTTTCGGATGCGGTGGAAGTCAGGAGGATGGTAGGGGAGATCGGGGAGCGGTTCGGGGATGTGGGCATCCTGGTCAACAATGCGGGAGCCCTGATCGAACGTCGCACCTTCTCCGAGATGACCGAAGACCTCTGGGACCGGGTGATGGACGTAAACTTGAAGAGCGTCTACCTCTGCTCCCAGGCGGTCCTACCGATGATGCGCCGCTTGGGGCGGGGTAGGATCGTCAACATGACCTCCGTAGCCGCCCGTAACGGCGGTGGCCCAGGTTCTGTAGCCTACGCGACCTCGAAGGCGGGAGTGAGCAACCTGACCCGCGCGATGGCGAAGGAACTAGTCTCGGAGAACATCCTGGTCAACGGCGTCGCGCCCGGCGTCATAACCACCCCGTTCCACGACCGCTACACCCCGCCGGACGTCCGAGAGAACCTGCTGAACACGATCCCGATGGGGCGCGAAGGGACGCCGGAGGAGACGGCCGCGATAGTAACTTTCCTGGTCTCTCCGGCGGCGGATTACCTCGTCGGCGAGATCATCGAGGTCAACGGCGGCCAGCTCATGAGCTAACCTGAAGACGAAGAAAGGCAACCTGGAGGAGGAGCATGGAGATTTTCGAGAGTGGTGCGGAAGAACTATTCGATCTCGACGCGCGGGTAGAGCATCTGTCTGGCGGTTTCTCGTGGGCTGAAGGTCCGGTATGGAACTTCGAGGAGGGCTACCTGACTTTTTCGGACGTAATAGGGAACACTATGCACCGCTACGACGACTCCGGCGGCGTGCAGGTCTACCGCCAACCGAGCAACTTCTCAAACGGCCAGACGCGAGACACCGAAGGACGCCTGGTCTCTTGCGAGCATCGGACCCGCCGCCTCACTAGGGAGACTGGGGACGGTATCGAGGTGGTGGTGGATGGCTACGAGGGGAAGAAGTTCAACTCCCCGAACGACGTGGTGGCCGCCCGCGACGGTTCGCTCATCTTTACCGACCCGGCCTATGGACTGACCAAGGTAGAAGAAGGCGGCGGCGGTGAGCGGGAGATCCCCTTCCAGGGCGTCTATCGCGTCCCGCCCGGATCCAAAACCGCGGAGTTGCTGGTGGACGATTTCGTCGGGCCGAACGGCCTCGCCCTCTCTCCGGAAGAAGACCGGCTCTACGTCGCCGACACCGAGCGGAGCCACATCCGTAGCTTTGGGATAGAAGCGGGATGGGCGCTCTCGGGAGGCGAGGTACTGGTCGAGATCCCCTCGGAAGGAGATGAGGTCCCCGACGGCATGAAGGTGGACGTCCAGGGAAACATCTACTGTACCGGCAAAGGCGGGGTCTGGGTGTGCTCCCCGGAAGGAAAGATGCTCGCCTACATCGAAGTCCCGGAGAACACCGCCAACCTGGCCTGGGGCGACGATGACGCCCGCACCCTGTACCTGACCGCCGACTCGGGTCTCTACCGCATCCGCTGTCGCACCGCCGGATACACACCGCACCGCTAACCGGAGGCGGAGAGAGTTTCGAGCGTTTCCCACAACCCGTCCGGGATAGGATGGGTGGCTAGTTCCAAAGTCTGTCCGACCCGCTCGGGATGGCTCACGCCGACTATTGTGGATGTTACGCGGGGATCTCGCGTCGAGAACTGGAGCGCTGCGGCCGCCAGCGGAACGTCGTGCTCCCGGCACGCCTCCTGCATCCGCCGGACCCGGTCCACTATCTCTGTCGGGGCTTCGCCGTAAGCGTAGCGGGGGTAGGAATCCGGCCCCTTGGCGAGGATGCCGCTACCGTAAGGGGCGGCGTTCAGAAGTGCCACGCCGCGCTTCGCGGCCACGTCGAGGAGTGGTTCGGCGCTCTGCTTTACCAGCGTGTAACGATTGTGGGTAATGGCGGCCTCGAAGAGGCCAGTCTCGACGAACCGAACCATGAGGTCTATGGGTCCTCCCGCGACCCCGAGATGCTCTATGATTCCTTCCTCTCTCAAGCCAACCAGCACCTCGATCGGGCCTCCTGAGGACATCATGTGCTCGAAAGATTCGTGCTCCGGGTCGTGGAGATAGAGGAGCTGTAACTTCTCCAGACCGAGGAGCTTCAGGCTTCGTTCTGCCGAGCGGCGCATCTGCTCTCCCGAGAAGTCGCCGCTGGTGAGGTCCCGGTCCGCCTTTGTCGCCAGCACGGCACCTTCAGGGAGTCCTCCCATCTCACGTAGCGCCTCGCCGATACGGCGCTCGCTCTCCCCGTCGCCGTAAGAAGCGGCTGTGTCGAGGAAATTGATGGGGCTCTCGAATACCGTACGGAGCGTCCGCCTCGCCTGCTCCTCGGAGACCGAATACTCGAAGGTTTCCGGCATGTCTCCCAAGGAGGCGCACCCGATACAGATAGGTGAAACGGAGAGCCCCGTCCTACCCAACGTTCGCCTGGACGAAGGCTCTGTAACCCTACTCTCCGTCATCGCTCTCCTCCTGACCTGGACTAATACAACAGAGTTTCACGCGCCTCCACACCGTACTATCAGCCGCCCTCGGCCGCTACTTTCGCCGCAGCCTCGGTATCTTCGAGCGCCTGCTCGACGCTCTTGTTCCCCACAAGCGACTCGCGGATACCTTCCCAAATGGCATCCTCGACAGCCGGGTAGTTGGGATGCTTCGGAGGTACAAGAGCGTATCCTTGAGCCTCCTCTAGTAGGTTCCACCTCCTCTCTGCCAGAGACCCCGTCTCCGTCTCGGACTGTGCTTCGGCGAGGGCGTCGCCGCGCGCCGGAAGCGTCCCGAGCCGCGCTTCGTATGCCTGTGACTCACGCGAGGTCAGGAAGCGAAGCAGAGCCAGCGCGCCCTCGCCCTCACGGTCCCGGACGGTGCGCGGTATCGCGAAGGTGTGGGAACTGGAGTAGATGAATCGGCCGGCCGCGCCCTCGGGATAGAGCGCCGCATTGTAACGTCCCTTGACCGCGCTATCCGCCTCCTCGTAGGTATAGAACCCGCCGGGCCAGTCGGTTGACATCGCCGCCTCACCATTCCTGAAACACGCGGCGACCTCATCGTAGTGCCAGTCGGGTGTCTCTTCCGGCGCCGCCTGTTCGTAGAGTTCCTTGAGCATCCTAAGAGCCCAGAGTCCCGCCCCGTCGTTCATGCGCGGCGCCGGTGCTCCTGAGTCCTCGAACATCTTCCCTCCCGCCATCGCGTGCAGCTCGAAGAAGTGTCCGAAGAGCCCGGACTCCTTGCCGGGGAAGACGAAGCCGTAGAGGCCGTCCGACTTGAGCCGCGCCGCCGTCTCCAACAACTCTTCCCACGAAGAGGGAGGACCGTTCATGAGATCGGTGCGATAGTAGAGGAGTTTTACGTCCAGGTTGCGCGGGACGCCGTAGAGGTCTCCGTCGATGCGCGCGAGCTCCATCGTGCGGTTAGAGAACGTTTCCAGCTCGTCGCCTTCCAGATATTCGTCCAGCGGAATGAGCCACTGATTCTGACTGGGAGCGTATTTGGTGTGGGTGGAGATCAAATCATAAGAAGCCTCGCCCGCCCCGAACTCTTCCTCTATCCGCTCGTTCAACTCCGGGTGGGTAGGAGCCACGACCGTCTCCACCCCGACGCCCTCTCGCTCCTCGAACTCTTCGATACGCGAATAGAGTGGCTCGTACATCGGCCCACCGACCAGCAGTATCCGCAGGCTCACGCGAATACCTCTCCGACGCGAACCGCGACTGCTTCGCCCAGCTTCCGGTGCTCTGCGGATTCCAGGTGGATGCCGTCTACGTCGCTAGAGAAGATCACACCCGAAGCGTCCAGGAAGTGGCAGCCTTGTTGCTCTGCGAACTGCTTGTAGTATCCGGCGAACCTCACGGACTTCTCTCCGGCTCCTTCGAACATCTCCGCGTAGTCCGTAAGCTCGCCGACCGGGGGTGGTGAGACGAGTAAGACTTCCGGCGCGCCTCCCCCAGGGCCGCACCCACTCCACCGGATGATGTCCGCCAGGGACGCCGCTCCCTGGGCTATGTCGGAAGCCGAGGCGCCGAAGCGCTCCTTTAGGTCGTTGGTACCGAGCATCACCACCACGAGGTCGAGAGGGGCGTGGGTCTCCAGACAGGGTGTCAGGTAGGCCCTGCCGTCTTTGTGCGTGCCCTCTATCGGGTCCTCCCGCACTGTAGTCCTCCCGTTCAAACCTTCCTCGATCACCCGATACCCTTGCCCGAGCCTTATCCTCAAAACTCCCGGCCACCGTACGCCCTCCGCAAACCGTTCACCCGTCTCCGGGTCCGCCTCCCACGTATTCGAGTCCCCGTAGCACATTATCGTCCTCATCCCACCCTCCAGCATTCTCTAACTCTTCAGACGGAATACTCCACGTATCTCCAGTCCCCGTCAAACGAGATGGTCAAAAAGAGTCTAACTGCCAGAAGAAGAGACTCTATGCCATACCTCTTGACCGAGCTGAAGAAACCCGTTAACATACAAACGATTGCGCAAACGATTGCGGATTGGGGTAGGGGTTGATCACGATGAGGGATGTGGCTGAGAGAGCCAGGGTATCGGTGAGTACCGTGTCGCACGTGTTGAATGGCACGCGCAGGGTCGCCGCCGGCACGCGGGAAGGCGTGTTGGCCGCGATAGAGGATCTGGGTTATCAGCCGAACCTTCTGGCGAAGAGCCTGAAGACCAGCAAGACTTTCACCATAGGGTTGCTCATCTCCGACATACAGAACTCTTTCTTCACTTCCGTCGTGCGGGGGGTAGAGGACGTGGCCCTGAGCCGTGGATACCACCTCTTTCTCTGCAACACGGATGAGGACGTTTCTCGGGAAGACGAGTACATAACCGAGTTGCTCAAGAAGAGGGTGGACGGTCTGATCGTCGCCTCCGCCGCGCCGCGTCAGGGGCAGGACTGGCGTCCGCGGACGGAGGATACGCCGTTCGTCTTCCTGGATCGCGAGGTGCAAGGAATAGACGCGGACGTTATACGCGTGGACAACCGCCGGGCTATGCGTCTGATCTCCGAACACCTCGTAGGCCTGGGACACCGGCGGATAGGGTTGGTCTCCGGACCTCTGGAAAAAGCCTCCGGTTACGAACGGTACGAGGGATTGAGGTCCGCACTGGCAGACCTGGGAGTCGGCCTCGAAGACTCGCTGGTACGTTTCGGCGACTTCAGGACAGCGGGCGGTCGTGAAAAGACAGAGGAACTTCTCCGGCTCTCCAACCCTCCGACCGCCCTCGTAGCCGCGAACAACCAGATGACCCTGGGGGCTCTGCTGGCCGTGCGGCAGAAGGGTCTGAGAATACCGGCGGACATCTCCGTGGTCGGCTTCGACGATCCGGAATGGGCGCCACTAGTCTACCCACCCCTAACGACCCTGGCGCAGCCGACATACGAAATGGGAGTCGGTGCCGTGCAGATGCTCCTGGAGAGAATGGAAGGACTCGACAGGACGGCGAGAACTACGCTCCTGGAGCCGTGGCTGGAGATCAGGGA
>JBBPZK010000275.1:0-11853 GCA_038199155.1 Rubrobacterales bacterium
GAAGAGCTGGGCTACCCGCTGGAGCACCTCGACTACCCCGACTGGATGGAGACGCTGCGAAAAGACCCCGACGGGGTGGCGGATGGCGGCGTCGGCGGCGTGTTGCGCGGGGTGGCTCCCGAGGCGCGGGAGCTATGGGACGGCAACACCTACGACGACGGCAACACGCGACGGTTCCTGGAAAAAAGCGGACTACAGCGGCCCGAAATAGACACGGAACTAGTCGGCTCCTACGCCCGCTACTTCGCGGAACGCGGTTGGGCGCCGGCTCCCCCACAGCTCTCCGGGAGCGGGCGAACCGGCGCGTGACCGACGGACCATTGAAGAACAAAGTCGTGGTCGTCACGGGCGCATCTAGCGGTATCGGTGCGGCCGTGGCGCGTTCTCTCTCCCGAGAGGGCATGCACGTGGCGCTCGCGGCGCGTCGGGAGGAAGCGCTCCTGGAAGTTCAGGAGACTCTCGGTGAGGAGGCGAAGAGCACCATCTGCGCCACCGACGTGACCGACCGGGATCAGGTCCGCAAGCTCTTCGAATTCACCGACAACGAGCTCGGCCCCGTAGATATCCTCGTCAACTGCGCGGGCGTCATGTACTACACCCTGATGAAGAACCTCCACGAGGACGACTGGGAGCGTACCGTGGACGTGAACTGCAAGGGAACTATGAACTGCGTTGGGGCGGCGCTCGGCGGCATGATGGACCGGGGCCGCGGACACATCGTCAACATCTCCTCGGACGCCGGCCGGAAAGTCTTCCCCGGTCTCTCGGTCTACTCTGCGAGTAAGTTCTTCATCGAGGCGCTCTCGCAGGGACTGCGCCTCGAAACGGCTGGTACGGGCCTGAAGGTAACTACCATTCAACCGGGCAACGTCGCAACAGACCTACTCTCTTCGAGCAAGGATAAAGAGGCGCTCGAACTTTACGGGAGCCCGAACGTCTCTCCAATCCTAGCCCCCGAAGACGTGGCCCGGTCGGTAGTCTATGCTCTGAGGCAGCCGGATCCCGTCGCAGTCAACGAGATCCTGGTCGAGCCCCGCGACGAACCCGCCTGAGAGGTCGTCGAACAGGATGATTTCTCCGGGCTCTGGCTCTATTCTCTACTCTACCGTGACCTTCCCCCGGAACATCCGGTAGACGATGAAGAAGTATCCGAAGGCGAGCAGCACTCCGACACTCCACACAACCAGGCCGACGACCAGACTATGCGTAGGCGCGGCGGCGTTGTAGATGGTGAGACTGTTTTTGGGATCTACGGCCGGTAGGACATTCGGGAAGACGGAGAAGACGGTGCTCGCCATCATCCCGATTATGAACGCGCAAGAGCAGGCGAAGACCGCCTGATCCATACCCTTTAGAAAGAAGTAGACCATCGCGAGGAGCCCTCCCACGGCGATGGCCGGGAAGACGTACCCCCACGGCATGTTCACGAAGTTCTCGAACCTCCGGGGCGCTATGTGGAAGGTCAGAGGGGTCGCGACCGCCGTGAGACCGATCGTGCCGAGCCAAGCCGTCGCCGAGAAAATACGGCCACTCGTGTGAAGTCCCCCTTCCGTCTTGACGACCAGGTAGGCGGCCCCGTGCATGACGAGGGCGGAGAAGGTGAGCAGCCCGATCATGACAGTGTACCAATCGAGGATGCCGGGGGTCGAGGAGAACGGGTTCAGCGGGTCTGTCCAGAGGGGCTGGAAGAAGTAGGGGCTATCGCCGCCTATGGGGACCCCGCGCACGACGTTTGCGAGGGCGACGCCGAAAAAGAACGGCAGCGGCGCGCTCCCGAGGAAGAATACGCCGTCCCAGAGAGAACGCCAGAGCGGATTGTCTATTATGTGGCGCATCTCGATCCCGACCCCGCGCAATATGAGGAGCCAGAACACCACGAAAAGGGGCAGGTAAAAGCCGCTGAGGCTGGAGGCGTAGAGTAGCGGGAAGGAGAGGAGAAGCGCTCCTCCGGCCGCTATCAGCCACACCTCGTTGCCGTCCCAGACGGGCAGGATGGCCTTCATCACGGCCTTCTTCTCCTTCTCGTTCTTGGTAACGAACGGGAAGATCGCCCCGAGTCCAAGGTCGAAGCCGTCCAAGAGTATGTACATGGTGAGCATGAAGCTCACGAGGATGAACCAGACTATCTCCATCTCCTACCTCCTTCCGGCGCCTCTATTTTCCGACCGTCGTTTTTTCGCGGGGTTTGCGGTCCTCGCGAGAGGAGCCCAGGCCAGGGACGATACTCCTCACGTCCTCCTCGGCATCTTCCTCATCCGTATCCGGGGAGGGTTCCGGTCCTTCGTGGATCTCTTTGACTACTATCAGGGTGTAGAGGACACTAAGGAGCAGGAACAGGCCTGCAAACCCGGCTATGGTGAAGTAGATGTTGCCGACGTCTACCGAGGGTGAGGCCCCGGCAGCGGTTCGCATCACGCCGTAGATGATCCAGGGCTGGCGTCCGACCTCGGCGGTGATCCAACCGACCGTGTTGGTGATAAACGGGAACGGCGTTATGAGCAAGAGTAGCCACAGCATCTTCGTCGAGCCAAAGAGCCAGCCCCGCCACAGCATGAATGCCGCGAGCCCCATAATCCCGACGAAAACGGTGCCGAGCCCGACCATTATGTGGTAGCTGTAGTAGGTCAGCGGGATGTTGGGCCAGTCGTTGCGCGGGAAGGCTTCGAGGCCCTGTATCTTGGAGTTGAACGAGCGGTAGGAGAGGAAGCTCAGGACCTTCGGTATCTTTATCGGGTTCTCTATCTTTCTCTCCTGGACGTTCGGCTGGCCGATGAGCGTCTCCGGCGCTCCCTTGGTCGTCTTGAAGACCCCTTCCTGTGCGGCGAGCTTTATGGGTTGTTTGGCGGCGACCGCCTGGGACTCCATGTCTCCGCTCGGGTAGATCATCCACGCAGAGGCGACGAGTCCGACGACGACCCCGATGGTCACGAACATCCGCCCGTACTCGGCGTCCCGGCGGGCCAGCAGGTAGTATGCTCCCGTCCCGGCCATCACGAACGCGCCGGTCACGACCGTCCCGCCGATAACGTGGATGTACTGGTGAAAGAGCCACTGGTTCAGGAGGATCTCCCAGAGGTGCGTCAGCGCCAGGTTCCCGTCTGCCATCTTCCTGAAGCCAACCGGGTTCTGCATCCAGGAGTTGACCGACAGGATGAAGTATCCCGACGCCCAGCTACCAATGAAGATCATGAACGCCGAGAACCAGCGGATCCTCCTTCCGAAAGCTTCTCCCCCAAAGAGGTAAACCCCGAGAAACGCCGACTCGACGAAGAACGCGAACACGCCCTCGAGCGCCACCGTCTGACCGATAACGCCGCCCGAAACGGTCGAGAAGACGGCCCAGTTGGTCCCGAAGCCGAACTCCAGCGGGATGCCGGTAACCGCCCCGATAACGAAGGCCGGGGCGAAGAGCCTGGTCCAGAAGTTGGCCGCCTTTTTGTAGGTCTCATCTCCTCTGCGCAGGTAGAGCGTTTCGAGAATAACTATCATCAGGATGAGGCCCATCGTAAGCTGCGGATAGAGGTAATGGTAGACGAGGTTGAACCCGAACTGCCAGCGGTCCATGAGGATCCTGCCGCTGGCCTCCGGGGAGACCTGGGCCAGAATAGGATAATGCGCGAAGCTCGAAAGTAACGTGTTCAACTCTTCCTCCTCCAACTGATATCTCGCTCATTGGCGTAATTCGTTTTCATGCCGCGTGGATCATCTCTCTCTGGACCTCGACCATCCGACTGTAGAGCCCTCCTGCCCTCATAAGCTCTGTATGGGTGCCACGCTCCGCCACCCGGCCCTCGTCGAGCACCAGGATCTCATCCATCCCCTCCAGGCCGACGAGCCGGTGCGTTATAAGGAACGTCGCACGTTCCCGCATCAACTCCTCTATCGCGGACATCAACTCCGCCTCGGTAACCGCGTCCAGGTTCGCCGTCGGCTCGTCCAGGATGAGCAACGGCGCGTCTTTCAATATGGCCCGAGCCACCGCCAACCGCTGCCGCTCCCCACCGGAGAGCCTCAAGCCCTGCTCCCCGATCCAACTGTCCAGCCCCTTCGGCAAATTTTCCACGAAGTCGTCGAGCTGCGCCGTTTCGAGCGCCCGCGCAAGCTCGGCCTCCGTCGCCTCCGGACGAGCGAGAAGCAGATTGTAGCGGAGGGTCCCGTTGAAGATGTGGGTGTCCTGGGCAACGAGGCTTATCCTCTCGCGAAGCTCCTCCTGGGCATACCCGCGGACGTCCTGCCCACCAACCCGAACCTCGCCATCGCTCGGGTCCCAGAACCTCAGGGCCAGCCTCGCCAGGGTGCTCTTCCCCGCCCCGCTCGGCCCGACCACCGCGACGTGGCTGCCGGGCGTAAGCTCGAAAGAGACCTCTTCGAGGGCTGGAGACTCGCCCTTTCCGTAAGAGAAGCCGACGTTCCGGAATTCCAGGCCCGGCTCTTGTGGGATGGGCATCGGGTCTGCCGGGTCTTTTACGTCCGGCTCGGCGTCGACGACTTCGAAGAGCCTTCGGCCTGATTCGAGGGAGCGGCCGAGGAACCGGAAGGCGTCCCCGAGGGGAGATATGGCCTCGAAGCTGCTCAGGATGACGAGCGCCAGGAACGCCAGGTAGACGCCCCGGATCGCCCCGCTACCGACGAGTGGCATCGCCAGGACGAGCAGGATCACGACCGCGAGGTTGGCGAGCAAGTCGCTCAAAGAGTTCTGGAGACCCCCGATCAGGGACATCCGTCGCTGGGTACGGGAGATCTCGCGGTTTATACGTGACACCTTCTCTTGTTGGGTGGAAGCGGCCCCGAAGGCGAGGATGTCCTGCACGCCCTGGATGCCGTCCACGAGTTGGGCGTTCAGCTCCGAGCGAAGTTCGATCTGGCGCCGTCCCAACCCGCCCGCCAGGGCGTTTACCAAAAGTGGCACACCGATTCCGGCGGTGAGCAGGAAGCCGAGGGCAGCGAAAGCCAAAAGCGGGACGAAGATGTAGAACAGGGCAAAGGTGACGAGTACCGTAACGGCCGCCACCAGGATGGGCGAGAAGATCCGGAGGTATATGTTCTGAAGCTCATCCACGTCCTGTACGATCCTGTCGAGCAGGTCGCCGCTGCGGAGCTCCAGAAGGCGCGCCGGGGCAAGCGGTTCGAGCCGCTCATAGAACCAGGTCCGCAGGTCCGTGAGCAGCCGGAATGTCACGCTGTGAGAGACCATCCGCTCGCCGTACCGGGCGAAGCCACGAGAGATGCCGCACAACCGGACCAGGTAGATCGGGACGCTCAGGGTGACCAGAGCCGGCTTGAGCGCCGCCGCGGCTATGAGGAATGCCGCGAGCGACAGAAGCCCGATGTTGCTCGCGACCGTCGAGACCCCGAGCACCACGGCGACCGTCACTCCCCCGCGATGCGCCCCGAGAAAGCGGATCAAACGCAGTAGAACCTTCATCGCGCAACCCTCTCCGACGCGCCCACGAGCCCGGCGTACAGCCTGCTGCGCACCATAAGCTCCGCGTGGGTGCCAATATCCGCGACTCGTCCGGCGTCGAGCACGGCGATCCGGTCAGCCTCGTAGATGGTGTTGAGGCGGTGGGCGATGACGAGCGTGGTACGCCCCTCGGCCAGCCGCTCTACCGCCCGCCGGACGATCTTCTCACTCTCGGGATCCAGGCTGGACGTAGGCTCGTCCAGAACTAGCAGCGGGGCGTCCTTCAAGAACGCGCGGGCTATGGCTATCCTCTGGGCCTCGCCCCCGCTGAGACGCGTGCCGCGCTCCCCGATGCCGGTTTCGTAGCCCTCGGGCAGCCGCCGGATGAACTCCGCCGCCCCGGCGAGCTCCGCCGCCCGCTCGACCTCCTCGCGGCCCGCTTCCGGCTTCGCCAGACGAATGTTCTCCAGCACGCTGCCGTAGAACAGGTACGGTCTCTGCGGGACCAGCGCCACCCGCTCCCGCCACCTCTCTACAGCCAGTTCGGAAATTTTCACCCCATTCGCTTTTATCTCCCCGCTCTCCGGCTCCATAAAGCGGAGCAACAGGTTGACCAGCGTACTTTTACCGGCGCCGCTGCGCCCGACGAGCGCCGTCGTCGTACCAGCCGGAAGCATGAGGCTGACGCCAGAGAGAGCGGGCTGTGGTGCGTCCGGGTAAGCGAAGCTCACCCCGGAGAGTTCGATATCCAGGCTCCCTCCAGGCGCCGTCACGTCCCCGGCTTTGCCGTCCGTCGGGGCGGCGGTGTTAAGGACCTCGAAGATACGTTCGGCTGCGGCTTTTCCTTCCATACCGGCGTGGCGGCTGACGCCGAGGTCGCGCAGGGGGCGGTAGAACTCGGGCGCAAGGAGGAGGACCAGGAACGCCGGCTGGAAGGCGATATCGCCGCGCAGGAGCCTTATGCCGAGCTCCACGGCGACGATGGCGATTGCTATCGAGACGGTGAACTCCAGCACCAGCCCGGAGACGAACGCGTAGCGTAAGACTTTCAGAGTTCTCTTGCGAAAGCGTTCACCGACGCTGGCGACCGTCGCGCTCTCCGAGACGCTGAGGCCGAAGACCTTGAGGGTAGTCAGGCCCTGGAGGGTATCCAGGAAGTAGGCGCTCATCCGGGAGAGTGAGCGCCACTGGCGTTGGATGTGGGCTTCGGCGTACTTGCCTACGGCGATCATCAGGATCGGTATCACCGGCGCGGTGCCGAGGAGCAAGAGGCCGCTGATCCAATCAACCGGCATCAGGTAGAGGAAGATGGAGAGCGGCACGAGCGCGCTGAGGGCGACCTGCGGCAGGTAACGCCCGAAGTACGCGTCCAGCCTTTCCACGCCCTCGACGGCGGTAGAGACCAACTCTCCCGTCCGCTCGTTTTTGGTAAAAGCAGGCCCGAGTTTCATCAAGTGGGCGAAAAGTCTCTCCCGCAGCTCGGTCTTGACCAGGATGGCGCCGCGTTGGGAGACGACCTCCTTCACCCAGACGAGCCCGGCCCTCACGACCACCGCCCCGATCAGAAGGAAAAGCAACTCCTCGACCCGGCCGAGGCCCTGGTTCCCCAAAAAGACCCGGCTCACCACCTCGCTCAAGAAAGTCATCTGGGCTATGGTGGCGAACGTGACCAGGAGCCCCACGATCACCGCAAGCCCGAGAAACTTCCTTGCGGGCCTTACCTGGCGAAAGAGTTCTCTATCCACGCTCACCTTTTACTGGTTGGGGCCACGCCGGGTATCGCAACCTTCTATCTCCGACTCTCCAAACTACGAAGCTTTTCTACCACCAGGATATACGGGACTTGGTGAAAGAGTATGCAGGAATATCGAGTCTAAAGAACTCTTTACAAACGCGAGATTCTCCAGGCTTTACAGAGCCTCTATAACTCCTCCTCGGCCTCGCGTTTGAGGAACGGGAGTACGGGGAGCCAGCCACCGCCGAAACTCTCGCGGGTCTTGCCGCCGACAAAGGCTGTGCCGACGAGTATCAGTGACATGCAGATGTGGAGGATCTCCGGCAGTGTACTTTCACCGACGGAATAGTCCATGAAGAAAGGAGCTATAAAGATCCAAGCCGCCAGCGGCAGCTCCAACCAACGCATTATCCTGAGCGCCGGCCAGAGAGATAGGAACGAGACTACGAGCAGCGCGGGGCCCGTGAGATAGTCGTTGAATCCCGCCGCCTTGTCGGAGTAACCAAGGATCTCCGGCGCCATCATCAGCCATGCCCCGAACACCACACCGACCAGTCGTGCACCCAGCGTTACTGCGGCACCAAGAACGCGAGAACCCATTGCCTACGATCCTTCCTTGCGAGGGGCGCCGCTAAGGGCCCGGGTGTACCCTCGTCCCCAGAAAGCCCGCCAGACAGAGCCTCCCTCTTTCCGAACCCGCTTGAGGTGTTGCAGAGCAGCGAGTGGCTCATCAGCGCCCCAGCCGCACAGGGTCAGGGAGATCAGGGCGGATGCCAGACAGAGGGTGCACCACGTACCGGCGACGGTTGGTTGGATGATCATCAGGATCATGCTGATTCCGGCCCCCGAGAAGATAACCAGCCCGAAGGCGATCACCGTCCAGGGCATCGTGCGCCACCGGCTCCGACCACCGATGAAGCTCAACGTTATTTCCGTACCATAGGCGAGTACGCCCATAGCCGCGTCCGGGAACGGATCTGTCAGGTGGGTGACAATGGGACTACCTTTTGGGAAAAACGGGTCCCACACTGTCGAGAAGACCTTGATCTGGTAGAGCGTCAGGTAGCCGGCGACGAGCAACCCGACGAAGGCCACGGCGGCGAGCCCTATCCGTTTGGGCCAGGCCGTCGGGTTCTTGTCCCAGCCT
Organism: Rubrobacterales bacterium; assembly: GCA_038199155.1. Classification (GTDB taxonomy): domain Bacteria; phylum Actinomycetota; class Rubrobacteria; order Rubrobacterales; family Rubrobacteraceae; genus JBBPZK01. The sequence goes on from JBBPZK010000275.1 coordinate 8,287, forward strand.
GGCGGTATTTCCCGGCCACCGGGCTTGTTCGTCGCGGCCGTGACTCGCAGGCTGGGCGGTACGGAGAAACCTTCTTCCATCATCTCCCTCCGTTACTCGTAGCTTTTCTCCAGCAACCAGACTTCCACCAGCGCGGCTATACCCGTCAGGACGATGCCGATCCAGAAGCTCTTGCTCTTTACTACCAGGCCCAACTGCCTGAAAAGTTCCATCTTTTCTGCCTCCTTACGGGCTTCGTGTCTCTATCCCATCTCTATTACCGCTACTCATTATCTACCCCAATAGCCGGTAAAACGATCAGGGAACGGTAAAGACTCTATTAACGAATGTGTTGGAACCACTGTGTTGGGGGTATCGTGATCGCGTGGGACGTTAGAGAAGCACCGTACAACGACCATCGAGGAGCGAAGAACGTGCAAGAGTACAAGCAGACCAAAACCATCTCCGCGTCCGCCGGCGAGACTTTCGCCTGGCTATCGGATGCAGGCAACCTGTCTCACTACCTGCCTCCCGTCAGAGAAGCGAGCATCGAAGGACCATCCGCGGAAGGTAAGCCGGGCGAGAGCATCAGGATGCGGGTCGAGATCCCCAACCGCTACGAAACCGAGGCCGAAGGCTACTTTCACGTGGACGAGTAAGCCCGCCGCATGGAGTGGGGAGCCGAGATGGGACGGGACTATTCGGGCTGGCTTACCGTGAAAGAGGCCGGGGCCGCCGAAAGCACGGTCAGGGTCCACCTATCCTTCGGCCCTAGATCCGTCGAAGAGCAGGCCCAGGAGGAGTCAAGCGAGGAACGAGACCCCATGGAAGAAGGCGTCGAAGCTACCCTGGAGTCGATCCGACGTCAGATAGAGGAGGGTTCAGGCAAGCTGGAACCCACTTCCCCGGAAAGCTGAGAAACCCGAGCCCGGCGTCAGGAATGAATGGGAGTGGGTGATCCGATACAATCCTGGCCACGATGGTAGAGTTCTACACATCCTCCGGATGCCCGTATAGCGACGCGGCCCGCGAAGACCTGGAATGGCGTGGCGTGGAGTTCGTAGAATACGACGTCGAGAAAGACGAAGAAGCCCGGGCGAGGATGATAGAGCTTACCGGCGGCAACCGGACCGTGCCGGTGATCTTCGAGGAGGGCAAGCCCGTTCAGGTAGGCTGGATGGGCCAGGGATGCTTCATCTAGCGTAACTCTTCCACGAGACCGCGCATAACATGGTAGATGGACGCCTGTACCTCCTGTATACGCGGGATGTAGTCCGACCGGACGACGACCGCGTGATCCGCGAGACGCTCACCCAAGATCCTGCCTCCATCGTAGCCGACCAACGCCACGGTCAACAGGCTCCGTTTTCGGGCTTCAGCAAGCGCCGCCAGAATGTTCGCCGAGCCTCCGCTGGTCGAGATGCCGATAGCGACATCGTCCGGTCGGGCGTGGGCGATGAGTTGCCGGGCGAAGATCGCCTCGGTCCCGATATCGTTCGCGATGGCCGTAATGTTGGCCGACTCCGCGGAGAGCGATATCGCCGGGACCGGCTCCATGCCCGGCGGCGGGGTTACACAGTCGGCGACCAGGTCGTTAGCGTCCGTGGCTGATCCACCGTTACCGAAGGTTATGAGCTTCCCTCCCCGCTCCAGCCGCTCCGTTACTGCTATAGCTACTTCGGCGATCGCTTCCGCTTCCGACGCGGCGGCGGCGGACCGCATCCGGTTCGTCTCCTCCATCTTCTGCAACATCGAACCTTGCACCTGCTCCACGACCTCTTCGAGCCGCTGCTCCCCCTTGCCAAGCATCGGATATAGAAAAGAAGAAGCTCCGACGTCGTGTCCCTGCTCCCGATGCTCGAAGAACACATGGACCGTTTCCCAGAGCACATGATAGAGGACCTCGAAGACCTCCTGGATCACGAACGGATTCCCATCCGGCGGCGCGAAACAATAATCTCCGGCTTTACCCGTCAGCGCGAACGTCATAGCCCCCCGCTCCTTCGCCGCCGACATCGTCCGCTCTACTGCCTCATCCGCCTCCGGGAAAGCAAATCCCATTACCATGTCCTCCGGCCGCAGTACCGTCGGAAGGCGCCTTTCGAAGTCCGGCCCGAGATCCAGGGCCGGCAACGCCCGTTTACCCACGATCACCGGATGCACGAACTCAACCGAGACATGCTGCGCATCGGTAGAAGCGGAACCGTTGCCGAAGGCCAACAGCCGCCCGCCTGCCATAAAGCGGCGGGACATCTCGTGACAGGCCTCGGCGAGGCGAGGAGCTTCTCGTTTGAAGAACTCCTCGAAGATTACGTTGCGCCGTAACAGTTCTTCGCGGCTTCTAACCGCGAGAGTGTTCGTATCTACCTTTCGCATCGCTTCCGCCTCCGCCCGGTGTAGCTCGTTGGTCAGAGTCTACCTCTTTGGTCTTGAATCTATGAGATCCAGGTCCCGAGCCTACCGGCCTCCAGCCACTCACCATCGGATTTCGATAACAGCCAGTAGCCACCGGAGCCTACGGACCAATCGAACTGTTGTCCGGCGTAGAGTACCGCCTGCGTCACGCTCCGGTTGAGCTCGACCCGAGAGAACCTGAGCGTGCCGTCCGACTCCGGGAACGTTCGGCGAAACCGGTTCCATCCATCAGCGTCGCAGAATATTCGCCCAAACTCTTCGTCGTCAACGCAGATCAAACATCCTCCCGGGTTGAGATCCGGCGCCACCGGATGCTGCTCACGGTTCTTGGCGACGAAGTCCTCCAGCGTCTCCTCGTCGAGGTTGAGGTTTCCGCGCAGATAGGAAGCCAGGCGCTCCTCCCCACCCGCCATCTGCTTCACGCTATGGGTCAGGGACCGAATGACCTGCCCGTCACCGAGGTACAAATTTTCGAGACACGCGGTCAGAACCTCACGTTCGTCGACGATGGTCCCATTGAATCCCATGTTTTCGAGTCCCTCTAATTCATGACATTGGCTACGAGACTTTCCGTTCGAGTCTCTCGGCGATCCAGACCTTAATAATAGATTGGCGAGTGACCCCGAGACGCCGGGCCTCGCGATCCAGGGATTCGATCATCCACGAGGGGAAGTCCACGTTGACGCGGCGTTGCTCCTGAGCGGGCCTGCGCACCTTCGACAGATCGAGGTCGCCTGTGATGTCCTCTCCCTCGTCGAACTTGCGGTCGAAATCTCTAGCTTTCATAGATCGCCACCTCGTCAACACGAGCACGGCGAACGGAGATGAGCCGGACTCTCTCACTGCGGTAGGTAATAACCGCGGACCAGTGCTTTCCCGAGATCATGCCCACGACCAAAAAACGTGGCTCGTCTTCGGTGCGGGCCGGGATCTCCACAAACATCTCATCGAGCCACAAAGCCTGGGCCTCAATGAAGTCGATGCCGTGCTTGGTCTTGTTCGCCTGACTCTTGGCCTCATCGAACTCAAACTCCATCCAGGACTCCGTAGGATGCCGTTATGGTATAAAAAGTATACTGTTTAGGCTGACAAGCGCAACCAAACTCTCTCAAAGTGTGGCAGGCTACGGTCAGCCAGTGAGCTTGGATAACATAGATTCACCCGGATGAAGTC
>JBBPZK010000276.1:0-7517 GCA_038199155.1 Rubrobacterales bacterium
ACCGTCCCTCTACGAAAGACCAAGAAAAATGGCAAACTTCTTGACTAGCAGACCATTTTGACTACAGAAATTTCGAGACTCGACCGAAGACAAGAGTAGCTTGTGTGCTTAAGAATATCAGAGAGGGGGTGAAATCATGATCGAAGGCGGCGGACGTACCTGGTAATTCGAGCCGTAAGTTCCCCACAATGCGCGAAGGAGGTGAAACGATGATCGAAGGTGGCGGACGTACCTGGTAGTCAGCATTTCAAAGGACTGTACAAGAAGTGCATCTTCTGCGACAATATATTAATTGTTGTAGATGGTAGATGTAAGCTTTGTACTGGCTTGGTAAAATTTTGAACGAGGTTCAACTTAGAGATAGAAACCTAAAAACCTACATAGGGGTACTGATGGCTTTCGCCATCGCGCTCGCCGTCACTTGGTCCTACTGGTACGGGGTTTCCTTCGGGCCGCGTTTCGTCCTGGGAGCAGTGTTCTTTGCCGTTCTCATCATGGCGGGTGACGCATTCCCTGTACGCGTGACCAAGTATCATGCCATTGGGGCTTGGGATGTAGCGTTGATAGCTGCGGTCGTGGCGCTTGGTCCTTCCTGGGCGGCTCTCGCGGCTCTTCCGTCCGCCTTTTTCGTGGGTAAGAGGGAATGGTTACGCACGGCCTACGAGACGGGGCATACCGTTACCATCACCTATCTCGCGGGTATTGTCTTCTCCTTCGTGTCCGAGCCTTTGATCACTGGTGGCTCGGGATCTATTGCTTCTGCTCTGTACGGAACGATCATCAGCGGCGTTACTCTGCTCGGAGTCAATAAGATGATCAGCAGTGGGCTGCTCAAGATCAAGTACGACCAATCGTTCCGTAAGACCTGGGGAGAACTCACGGAGCCTTACCTACTCTCGGATCTCGTCTCAATCCTGACGGCGGGGCTCGGGGTATCAGCATTGCTGGTGTACGGACCTATAGCGGCTGTAGTAGTTGTCGGGGGTTCCATCGGGAGCCAGGTATTGGTCTACCGCTCGCGAGAACAGGTACGTGAAATTCAGGAACTAAAAGAACAAGTCGGTTCTCTCGAAGAGTCTCTCACGACTTCGAATACAGGCTTCGGGATGATGATCATCCGCGAGTTGGGGCGCAGGGACGGCTACACTGATCGACACGCGGCGGCGACCGCAGCGTACGCGACAGACCTGGGGCGTGAGATGAAGATCGGTGAGGTACGGGTGAGATGGTTGCGGATGGCGGCCCTGGTACACAATGTCGGAATGTTCGGCCTGCCGGACGAGCTTTTGACGGCTACCGGCCGGTTAAACTCAATTGCAAAGAGCCAAATAGCCGAACATCCGGTTCGCGGCCAGGAGGCGCTCGGCGCCGTCCCGGAGTTCAGGGAGATGGCGAGCTGGGTCCGGTGGCACCACGAGCGTCCCGATGGAAGAGGGTACCCGGACAAGCTTCGCGGACGTTGGATCCCACTAGAAGCCAAGGTACTCGGACTGGCGCAGGCATACGCGGCTATGGTCCTGGACCAACCTAGACGCCCCGGCATAAGCCCGGAGAGCGCCCGGCGGGAAATTAGCGCTTGTATAGACACTAAGTTTGATGGTATAGTGGTGAGAGCTTTCTTACGAATATTGGATACCGAGACCGAAGGTTACCGTATGGCCGACGATAGTCGCTTTGTCTTCCCGGCTCCGGAAGAGGTCAGTGGTACCCTCGGTGAGCCTTTCGAGCAGACGCTAAAGTTGACCAGCGCGGATGGAACCGCTCCCGAAGAACTTCCACGGCATCAAAGCCAGCCTCCGCGAGGATAACATGTCTCCAACTCCTACTCGAAAACGCACCTTCAGAGTCGTGACTGTTTTATTGAAGAGACGAACCACGCGGGTTGTTCGGTGTGAGGCGTGCTTCCGATGAGCAGAGAACCCGTGGCCTTCAGCATCGGCTTACTGCATGTCTTTCTGGCAACAGCGGTGGCCTTTCTGCTAGTCGACGCCGGCAGCCAAACCTGGCCGATAGGCGGCTACTTGGCGGTAGGTTTGGCGCTGGTTTTCGGTTTCCTACTAATCGTAGGACTGCTACGCTCTATCCTAGAGAAGAGCCTAACGGTGATCCTCTTGGATTCACTGGCGATCAGCCTCCTGCTGGTATCTACGGGAGGAGAGACCTCTTCGTTTTTCGCGCTGTACCTGCTGGCCGCGTTCGGGATCTCCAGAATCCAGGATATTGCGCGGTGCATAGCCGGGAGCGTAATTCTCATCGGAGGATACCTGTCTGCTGTCGTGATCTCCGCTGAGGCTTTTGGAACGTCGTTGTCTCCGGTAGCCGGTTTCGAAGACGGACTGATAGCGCTCTCTTGCGCTATCGCCGCAGCGTTGGGAACCAGGCTGCGCGGCGCCGGAGACAATGGTCAACACGCTCTCTCGACCCTTACACGGGAGCAGCGATACGTCGAACGGGCCGAATCTCTATTACTGGACGTCGGTCCGCTGCTAGAGACCTTGAGCCCGGAAGGCGTAATGCGGTGGACAGCACAGGCGGCACGTAGGTCTCTCGGGGCGCCTTACGCGCACGTTGCTACGTTGGATGGTCATTTTCACCAGACTTCAGCGGATGAAGACGGGGAAGCCTACCCTAGTTGGTGGCACCCGGAGATACAGAGGCTGCTGCTGTGGAGTTGCAGGACAGGCGAAATCGCGCGTGGCGACGAACCCGTCCACGGTATGGAGAAACTCGTGGCTTTGCCCTTAGACATTGAGGGCTCCGAGAGTATAGGAGCCGTAATTGTGGGTGGCGTAAGTTTCAGCGCCGAAGATGAGCGTGCCCTCCGACTGCTCGCCAGCCAGGTGGCTCCGATCCTGGAACAGGCAGATGAGGCTCCCGGTGGCTGCGACCCTGTGTCGGGGGTACCAAACAGAGATTCTCTGCGCCACGTTTTGAAGCGAGAGCTCTCGTACTCCAAGCCGCTCGCTGTTTTCGCGGTGGATCCAGGCCTCTCTTCAAGCCATAATCAATTCAGCGGTCGTGATACAGAAGACTTTTTGCTGCGACAAACGGCCCAGAAACTACGAGAGACTCACCAGTACGTCTTCCACTACGCAGAAAATACTTTCGTCGCACTCTCGGGTGGCGCCGGCAAGAAGAAGGTGTCCGCGACCGCGCGTGGGACTCTACAAATAGTCGATCAGGTTACCGGCAACCCGGAACACTCGACCGCCGCCGTGGGATTTACTACGACGGGAGAAGAGCATCGGGGTCCCTCTCAGTTGCTGGATGCGGCGCTGGAAGCGTTAGAGAAAGCAAAAGTGGATCCCACCAGGGTAGCCGGACCTCCAACAGGTGCCGGAGGCAGAGAAAGATCGATATCACGAGAAGTTCAAGCTCTCGCGGAGACCATCGGAGTCCGAGACCCGGAACTCGGGGAGCACTCGCGGGCCGTCTCTCGTCTAGCCTCTCTCATCGGCTCCAGGATATCGCTCTCCAAAGATCAGGTCGACCTCCTCGTCCCCGGCGCGTTGTTGCACGATATCGGCAAGATTGGCATCGCCGACAGTATCCTGCACAAGCCGGCTTCCTTGAGCCCCAAAGAATACGAGACCATGAAACTGCACCCTCTATTGGGCGCCCGGATACTGAATTCCATCCCGGAGTTGTCGCCTATACTCCCCGCCGTGAAACACCACCACGAGAGGTTCGACGGAGAGGGCTATCCGGACGGCTTGCGAGGCGGGCACATACCTCTCGTAGCCCGCATAATCAGTGTGGCCGACGCCCTGGAGACGATCACTCGCGACCGACCTTACCGGCGCGGACGCTCCGAGAGAGAAGCCCTCCACGAGATAATACGCAACTCGGGAACCCAGTTCGACCCCGAAGTCGTCAGAGCACTACAAGAAGCGATCGGGGAACCAAGCGTCCGAGAACTCAATTAGTAACGACAACATCCGGACTTCCATAAAAGGCCCATCCATCGGGCAGTACGTCAAAAGCTCGCGTCAGAGTGCGTCCCGTAAGCGAGACGACTTGGTGTGATGTAGGAAAGTTTCTCCGAAAACCTCCGGCCATACAGCGTATAATCCGTGGTTATGTCGTACGTAAGATCCAAACGCCTAAACGAGATGGACGACCTGAAGGACATGGGACGCTTTCCTTTGCCCATCTACTTCGGCGCGACCGGCAACGTGCTGATGACGATCTTTTTTACTTACCTGCTCCGCGGGCGCTACGAAAGCCCTCTGGCGCTGCCGGCTTGGGCGGGTGGAGTACTCTCGGCGAACGTCTTGCCGGTCGTCTTGCTCCGCTCACGCATGGACGAGAGTACCCGGTATCCCGAAATCGCGGAGATGAGCTTTTTCGGTGACCAGCACAAGTTCTCGAACTGGGTTTACGCTGTGGCCTCGGCCAATATGCTCGTCTGGATCCTTCTCTCCTGGAGCCTCTTCTCGTACCGGCGAGACCGCCGGACGCTCGCTGCGGTCCTCGTCCTGGCCTTCGTCTGTACCTTCTTCCCAGCCTGGATAAGGCTGTTCCGCAGCCCCTGACACGGAGGTCTCCGAAGAGCTTTGGGACCGCGTTCGACCCCACTACAATACAGAAATGATTTGCCCCATAAGTAGAGCGGGAATCCTTATAGTAAGATTTACGGCTTGAACTGGTCTGTGTTTTGTGTGGTGATTCTCTTGAAAGGAAGCAACACTTGAGCCGCTTTGAGCGAGGCACGCCGCGGGATGGGTAATCGAATAGACCCGTCGGCTAACAGCGGGACGGCTCCCGCGTCCTCCGGGACTGGAGAGCGGATCTCTATCGTGATACCCGCCCTGGACGAGGCGCCCTCCATAGAGGGGGTTGTCCGCAGCCTCCGCGACCAGGAGCTCGTCTCCCTGGAGCGGATAATCGTCGTTGACAACGGCTCGACCGACGGCACCGGAGAGATAGCGCGAAAGGCCGGGGCGAGCGTGGTGACCGAGAAGCGGCGCGGCTACGGGTACGCTTGCAGGGCGGGCGTCCTCGCCGCGGGAGAGAGGGACGTGATCGTCCTGCTCGACGGCGACGCCGCCGACGACCCGACGGACCTCTCACGGGTATTGGAACCACTCTTGCGCAACGAAGCCGACATCGTGATTGGGTCTCGCACGGCGGAATCGGGCTCGCGGGCGCGCGGCTCCATGACGCCGCAACAAGTCTTCGGCAACAAACTCGCCACAGTGCTCATGCGCATCATATACGGGGCGAGGGTGACCGACCTCGGACCTTTCCGGGCGATACGTCGCGGCGATCTGCTGGCCCTGGAAATGAGCGAGATGTCCTACGGATGGTCCGTGGAGATGATGGTCAAATCCCTCCGGGCGGGATATCGCTACCGAGAGGTTCCGGTACGCTACCATCGCAGGATCGGGGTCTCGAAAGTCGGCGGCACCCTGAAAGGGAGCCTAAAGGCCGGGTGGGCGATCATTGGTACCACGCTCCGCTACTCTAGATGGAGCCCGCCGGATAAAGACCGCAAAGACGAGCCGGTACGGACTTGAGAGACGTGTTCTACATCGCCGCAAAGGCACCCCGTCCGGGCGAGGCGAAGACCCGCCTGGGGCGAGCCGTCGGGGACGAGGCCGCCGTCGCGCTCTACCGGGCCTTTCTGCAGGACCTCTCGGCCCGCTTCGAGAACTCGACGTTCGAGCCGGGCTGGTACGTGACCCCGCACGACTCGTGGCCGGAGATAGCTCCGCTCGTCGTCCGAAACGAACGCGCGCCACGCGTCCTCTCGCAGGGAGAGGGTGATTGGGGCGAGCGTCAGAGGCGGCTCTTCGCGGGGGCGGCCGACCGTGGCGAGGAGAGAGTCGTCCTGGTCGCCTCCGACTCCCCCCAACTCGAAGCCGAAACCGTCGGTGAAGCCTTCCGCGAGCTGGACCATCACGACCTCGTTCTCGGCCCGGTCCACGACGGCGGGTACTACCTGATCGGGCTGCGAACCAAACCCGGCAACTCCAACATACTCCGCGACGTCGCGATGAGCACCGGAACAGTCCTGGATGAGATAGTAGCGAGGGCGAGCAGTGCCGGCCTCTCCGTGGGATGGACGGCCGCCACTTTCGACATCGACGAGGCGGAAGACCTCCGCCACCTCCGCCGGGCAGTGAGGACCCGCCCCGACCTCCAGGCGACGCGCGACGCGCTCGAAAAACTCGGCCTGTTGGAGCATCCAGACCAACCGGAGTATCGTATAGAACAGACAGTAGCGCGACCTACCAAGGAGAGATCAGAGTGTACCGGAGGAGCTTCCTGAAAGTGTTTGTGGAGGTAGCGCAAGATGGCTAGAGATGGAACCAAAAACGGCCGACAGGCCCTGGTGACGGGTGGTGCGGGTTTGATCGGCTCGCACCTCTCGGACTTGCTCCTGAAGGAGGGCTACAAGGTCCGCATCCTCGACAACCTCGAACCCCAGACCCACCGTAACGGCAAACCGCCCTGGGTACCGTCGGAGGCCGAGTTCGTCGAGGCCGATATCCGCAACCGGGAGGCCGTGAAGACCGCGCTCGAAGACGTGGACGTGGTCTTTCACGAGGCCGCATACGGCGGATACATGCCAGAGATGGGCAAATACTTCCACGTCAACAGCTTCGGCACCGCCCAGATGCTCGAGACGATCCGGGACGAAAACCTGCCCGTGAAGAAAGTAGTCGTCGCCTCCTCCCAAGCCGTCTACCGCGAGGGAGCCGCCGACTGCCCCGAACACGGTCTCGTCTTCCCCGACACCCGTCCAGCCGAACGACTCGCCGCCGGTGACTACGCCGTCCGGTGTCCGATTTGCGGCGCCGTCTCGGAGCCCGTTGCGACGCCGGAGGAGGCACCGATGGGCGGCGAGACGGCCTACGCCATAACGAAGTCCGACCAGGAGCGCATGGTCCTCGCCTGGGGGCGACAGACCGGGGTACCGACCGTGGCGCTGCGCTACTCTTGCACCTACGGGCCGCGCCAGTCCGTCTTCAACCCGTACACGGGTGTGATCGCCATCTTCTGCACCCGCCTCCTCAACGGCCAGCCGCCCATACTCTACGAGGACGGAGAGCAGACACGCGACTTCTGCTACGTCGGGGACGTGGCGCGGGCGAACCTGCTCGCCGCCGAGGGCGACGCGCTCGACGGTCTGCCGGTCAACGTCGGCAGCGGACGGGCCACAACCATCCGTGAAGTTGCGAACATGGTCTCGGAAGCACTCGACGTGCAGATAGAGCCGGTGGCGCGGGGCGAGTTCCGACCCGGCGAGATGCGCCACCTGACCTCGGATATCTCCCGCGCCATCAAAGCCGGTTACGAACCCGAAGTAGACCTCACAGAGGGCGTCAGACGGTACTTGGAGTGGATAGGATCCCAGGGAGACGTACAAGACTACTTCGCCGAGGCTGAGGAGCTCTTGCGCCAAAAGCAAATAGTCCACAAGGTCGCCGCCGGAGACGCTAAAAGCGCCGAAAGCTTCCGGGTCCCCTGATGGCCGAGATACTGGGCAAAAACGGCGCTTCGGGCGGTTC
>JBBPZK010000277.1:0-4408 GCA_038199155.1 Rubrobacterales bacterium
ACGGTCCCACGCGGCCGTAGACGTCTTCGAGGCGGACGATATCCTCCTCGTGGAACTCTCCGAAGGAGATCTCCAGTATCCGCACGGGTTCTTTTCCGGTGGCCGAGAGGCGGTGGACGGTCTCGCGGGGTATAAAGAGTTCTTCGCCGACTTCGGGATACAAAGCGTCCTCCCCGAGTTCGACCTTCGCCCCGGTATCGAGGACGACCCAGAGTTCGTCGCGCTGGTAGTGGTACTGTCGGGAGAGGACGCCGCCCGGCGCGACCGTGATGATCTTGACCGTGCAGGGGAGGTTGTGGGTGTACTGCTCGAATCTGCCCCAGGGTTTATCTACTTTTACAGAAGGTGGCCTGTAGTCCATGCTAATCTCTCCTCTTACGCCGGTTGCACAGTGTAGAACATCCGCCCGCACCAGACTACGCCGGGGCCGAATTATTCGGGCGAATTTCGAAGCTCCACTTCCACTCACCGCGTTGCCGGATGTACCCTCCGGAAAGCTTCCGGACAATCAAACACCAGCCCGTCGGCGTCAACCCGAAGGTCCGCCACGAAAACTGATTCCGGAGTCTCGTAACGGAACTTTCCACCCTCTGCACCGTGTTTCAGGCAAGTGTATCGTTGCCGCGCGTGCTTTCCTTTCATCCCGAAGATGTCGACGTAGACTACGGCTAGGTCCGTGGATTCACGGGGGCCGAGGGCAAGCCTGCGGATCGGGATAGTGTTTGTAAACGGCGTGACGGAGATATCCACGTCGACGCAGCCGTCGAGGTCTGGGGCTCGTTCGCCGTCCGCGCTCCAACTACTTTCGCCGTTGGCTGAGAGCTTTATCTCCTGATACTCGCCACCAAGTGCTCCACCTCCAGCTCCCGCACCCTCCATCCCGAGTCGCAACTAATCTGGTAGCAGACCCCGAAAGATTCTCCGTACATGGTCCCGATGACCATACTTTCAGCGGAGATGGAGCCTTCCACTATCTTCAGGTCGAGGAGTTCGAGCCCTCTTCTCTCCCACGATTCCCACAGTACGCTGCGTCTCAAATCTCCGGTCGCCAGCCCTTGCTCCTCTAACCGAAAATGCCGGCCAGGAGACAGGGTGAGCCGAGCATAAAGGAGACGAAGAAGGTGATGGCGAAGAACACGTTCTCTCCTGAGATGTAGGAGTAGACGCGGCGATAGTGGACCATGAGCAGCGCCGAAGGTATCGCGATGCCCGTCATCAGGACTGCGGTTACCCGGAGGGCGTTCAGGATGCCCATCTGGAGGGTGACGCCTCTGGAGTTGAGCAGCAGGAGCCCGAACCAGTCCGCCGACAACATCGCGGCGAGGAAGAAGACTGCCAAGAGAAAGTACAGGATACGGCGGGAGAAGAGCGGCCCGCGGATCGGCGCGTACAGCTCGTCGTCTCCGTCGTCGAAGAGCGTCCTCGGAGGTCGACGCAAGGTCTTCAAGAGGTTTCCGACCGGTTTCATAAGACGTTTATGTTAACCCAGTAGGCCGTGAGATGTAATCCGTGAACCTCTCAAGAGCGGATAAAGCCGCCTTCGGAGTGGATGACCTGGCCGGAGATCCAGGCTGACTCCTCACCCGCCAGAAATGCCACGAGCCGCGCGGCGTCCTCGGGCTCCCCGATCCTCCCGGCTGGGAACTTTGCAAGGAGATTTTGTCGTACTTCCCCGGACATCCATGCCGTGTCGGTCGGACCGGGGTTTATGGCGTTGACCGTGATGCTCTTGTGCCCAACCTCCGCCGCGAGCGTCTGAGTAAAAGCTTCTATCGCTCCTTTGGTCGATGCGTAGGCGAGCTCGCCGGGCATCGGACCGAGCGACTGTCCGGAACTGAAGTTGATGATTCTCCCGTTGAAACCTCCGATGAAGCGCCGGGCGAACCCGACGCAGAGCAGCGCCGTCGCCCGCAGGTTTACCGCGTAGTGGGCGTCGAGGGTGGCGGCGTCCAACTTCTCGAAGCCGTCGCGGGTAGAGTAGGCGGCGTTGTTTACGAGTATGGAGAGCAGGCCGAGCCGTTTGGTCGCCTCGTCGAGAAGCTTTTCGGGAGATTCCGGGAGAGATAGGTCCAACTCCAGGCTTTCCGCCCGGACGCCGGTGGCGCGAAGCTCTTCTCGCAGGGCCTCCGGTCCTCCCTCGTCGGCTCCCCAGGACATCTCCTTGTCGTAATCTGCCCAGTAGGTAAAGAAGACGTCGGCGCCGCGCGCGGCTAGCTCCCGGCAGATGGCGGAGCCGATGCCCTCCCACCGGCCTGCTCCGGTAACGAGCGCCACCTTGCCGTCCAGTCTTTGCTCTTTCAACTCTCTTCTCCCGGTTTGCCTGAAGAAATTCTAATCGTCGCGCCGGCGGGTTACATCCAGGACCATCTCCGTTTCGTAGACCGTGTGGCCGTATAAGACCTCCTCGAACTCCCCGGTCTCATGGAACCCTCGGATCTCGTAGAAACGCCGGGCTTTCAGGTTGTTTCGCTCGACCCGCAGGACGAACCTCTTCGCCGCAGGGAACCTGCCGATACCGGCCGCGAGCAGCCGGCTTCCTATGCCGAGATCCTGAGCCTCTGGCAGCACGTAGAGCGACCCGAGGAATACCTCCGACTGCGAGATGCGGTTCAGGTTCACGAACCCGAGTACCTTCGTGTCCACATCTTTATCCACCGCCGCTACCAGGAAGACGCCGGACTCCATCCTCCGCGAGAGCGAGGCGTCGGAGTACGCGCGATCCATGAACTCCCGCTGCACGTTCTCCGGGATAGAGTCTCTGTAGGTGCGAGACCACGTCTCGCGGGCCACCATCCGCACGGCGCCGATGTCCGACCTCTCCATGTTCCGGACCTCCATCGTCCTACTCTTCCGGTCGTTCGTGGAATAACCGTTCGGCGTAGCCTTCGATCAAGGCCCGGTGCGCGAGCTTCGAGCGCCAGTGGTTGGGGATAGCATCCTCGCCGTAGAAGGCGCCGGCGAGCTGACCGTAGACGGCTCCGGTCGTGTCGGTGTCGTTGCCGAGGTTGACCGCCAGCAACACACCCTCCTCGAACGAGTCGCCTTTGTGGAAAGCCCAGAGCGCCGCCTCAAGCGACCTGACGACGTAGCCGGAGCCTTCTATCTCGGGCGGCTCACGGCGTTTTAAAGAACCCGCGGCCACCTCGTCTACCTCCGGTGAGAGAGGGTTTTCTTCCCAGTATCCGGGAACAGGGCTGTATCTTTCGGAGAGCAACTCTTCTTTATCCGCTCCATCCACGGCACCCTGGATCAGGGCTGCAAAGTACCGGCACACGTCTACTGCGTTCGCCGCCCCGTGGGTCGTCCGGGAGCTATCGGCGGAGAGTTCGATCGCCTTTCGTGGGTCCCCGGCGTAGAAGAGCGGGACTGGCGCGAGGCGCATGATCGAACCATTGCCGGATTTCTCCAGTTTTTCTAGACCACAGTAAGGCTCTCCGGATACCTCGAAACGAAGTAGCGCTTCCCTGGTGGTGTCGCCCATGCCGAAGCATTCGCCCGTGCTGCTCAGATACCCTTCCTGGAACCACCTCAGATACCGCGAAAGCTGATCCAGAGGGTCGAACCCGCCGCGCTCGACCAGGCTCTCCGCCAGACACAACGCCATCGAGGTGTCGTCCGTCCAGTAACCGGCTTCGAGATCGTGGGTGCCGCCCCCGACCATATCCACTACCGGCCGAAACTGTCCAGGTGGCAAGCCCTCGACGGGAGCCCCGAGAGCGTCCCCGACCGCTAGCCCGAGAAGAGAGCCACGGTAGCGTCTGAGTTTGATATCGGTAGTCATCTCGCAAATACCCAGGCAGGATGTTAGCCCATGCCGTGTATCCTGGAAAGCTGCATCACGAAACGGACCTTCGTGAACTACTTCGTAAGACCGTCTTTATAGGCTAGGGGGGTATGTTAATATTGGCTTCCGAGAGACGATGGAAGGGTTTTGAGAGATGAGCGTTAAGCAAGCGAGCGAGGAGATCACACTTCCCATAACGGGGATGAGTTGCGCTTCTTGCGTGAACCGGGTGGAGAAGGCCCTCACAAAGACCGAAGGTGTCATCGGGGCGAGCGTGAACCTCGCCGCCGAGAAAGCCAAAGTCGAGTACGACCCGGCTGTTTGCGAACCGAAAGACTTGGTCGGGGTCGTGGAAGACGCCGGTTATGGGGCGGAGGTCGCCCGGACTAGCTTCGGGGTTACGGGGATGAGTTGCGCGAGCTGCGTCGGGCGTGTGGAGAAGGCGCTCCGCAAGGCTCCGGGGGTCGTGGATGTCGGTGTGAATTTGGCTGCCGAGAAGACTACTGTGGATTATCTGCCGGGTGCATCCGGTGTGGAAGACTTCGGGCGGATCGTCGAGGGCGCCGGGTATGGCGTGGTGCGGGATGAGGAGGAAGACTCTTCCGGCTCCGGGGACGCGCGCGA
>JBBPZK010000278.1:0-14623 GCA_038199155.1 Rubrobacterales bacterium
TCGGAGATCCAGGTGACTTGTGTTATACCTGCGGTAAGGGTGGAGGAGGCGGTCAGGCGTCTCCACAAAGACTTCGAGTTGGAGGAGAGAGATGTTTAGCGGAGCGATCACAGCCCTCGTCACACCGTTTCGGAACGGGGAGATAGACCTCGACGCGCTGGAGGGCATGGTCGAGTTTCAGATCCAAAATGGCATAAATGGGCTCGTGCCGTGCGGTACCACGGGCGAGACCCCGTCCATGAGCGAGAAGGAAGACCGGCTCGTTATCGAGACCGCCGTGCGGGTGGCCGACGGGCGGGTTCCGGTGATCGCCGGTACGGGCTCCAACAGCACCGACATGGCGATCAAGTACACGAAGATGGCCGAAGACGCCGGGGCCGACGGCTCTCTCCAGGTCGCCCCCTACTACAACAAGCCGACCCAAGAAGGACTCTACCGCCACTTCGCCGCCGTCGCCGAGAACACGACCCTGCCCCTCGTGCTCTACAACATCCCTGGCCGCACGAGCGTGACGGTCTCGGCCGAGACAACGGCCCGGCTGGCGGAGATCCCAAACATCGTCGGCACCAAAGAAGCGACCCACTCGATGGATATGGCGAGCGATATAAGGAGGCTCTGCGGAGAAGACTTCGATATCCTCTCCGGCGATGATTCCCTTACGCTCCCCTTGATGGCTTTGGGAGGACGCGGTGTGATCTCCGTTGCCTCGAACATCGCCCCCGCAGCCGTATCGGAGATGGTCGGTGCGCTGCTAAAAGGCGACTGGGAACGGGGACGCGAGCTTCACTACGAGCTTCTGCCACTGCTCCGGGCGCTGTTCATAGAGACGAACCCGATCCCGGTAAAGACCGCCGCCTCGATCCTCGGCCTCTGCTCCGACGAAATGCGCCTCCCGATGATCCCGATGGAAGGCGAGAACCTCGAAGAGCTGCGCCGGACGATGGAGCAAGCCAACCACCTCCTCCCAACCCCAGAGGAAGTGTGACTGACGCAACGCAACACGAAGCGCTCCGCGTAGCAGTAATCGGGGCGTCGGGCCGGATGGGACGCGAACTCTGCCACGCCGCCTTAGGAGACTCGGACTTCGAACTTATCGGCGGCACAGTGAGAGCAGAGTCAGCGGACCTGGGTGCGGACCTCGGCGAACTCTGCGGATGGGGCAAAGCCGATATTAGCGCCACCGAGGTTCCGCCGGAAGAGGCGCGAGTCCTGATCGAGTTTACGAGCCCCGAGGCGACCGTCGAGCACCTCGCGTACCGGAAGCCCGTAGTAATCGGGACGACCGGCCTCTCCGCCGATCAACAAACGAAGATCGAAAAAGCCGCAAAGCAAGTCCCGATCCTGCTAGCCCCGAATACAAGCGTTGGTGTAAACCTGCTCGGAGAAGTAGTGGGCGAACTCGCCAGGAAGCTCGGAAGCGGCTACGATATCGAAGTGGTCGAAGCTCACCACCGGAACAAGAAAGACGCACCCTCGGGGACGGCGCTCTTCCTCGCCCGCGCCGCCGCCGGGGGACGGGAACAGGAGTTGGACGAGGTGGCGACCTACGGTCGGGAGGGCGTTTCGCCGCGCAGGGAAGGTGAGATCGGCATCCACGCCATAAGGGGCGGCGCGGTAGTCGGCGAGCACCACGTTACCTTCTACTCCGACGGCGAGGAAGTCGAGGTCGTCCACCGCGCCCTCTCCCGTTCCACCTTCGCCACGGGAGCTTTACGGGCCGCGAAATTCGTCGTCAACGCGAAGCCCGGCCTGTATTCGATGCAGGGTTTGCTGAACCGATAAAGAGCCGACTGGGAGCCAGGTTCTTGAGGTCCTACTCCGGTGCGACCTCTCTTTCGGTACCGGGCTCGTCCGGGAACATCTCGACTAGCCCGGCTACCCAACCTGGTTCAACGCCCATCTCGTGTGAGATCTCCGCCTCGGAAGCGCCAGATTCCTACCGCCGCCAGACCTCCTCTTCGAGACAGACTTCGCCTCTCGCTTCCACAGCTCGATACCTTCCCTCGCCTTACTCGAAGCCATCTCATAAACACTTTCTGAGTAGAATCACGATGCACCCAAGCTGCGCCATGCCCAGGAAGTTCTCGTCCTTGTACTCATAGCGAACCACCAACCTCCTGAAGTTCTGTAGCCAGGCAAAGAGCCGCTCTATGTTCCAACGCCTCTTGTAGCGACGCAGCTTGCGCCCGTCCTGAGTCTTTTTCTTCTCGCGGTTCTTCCTATGTGGAGCGATCATCTCAATGCCTTGTTCAAAGAGTGTCTCGTCGAGCGGGTCTGAATCGTAGGCCTTGTCTCCAATCAGACGCTTTGGCTGCTCTTTGAGAAAGGCACTTGCCAAAGTCGGCTCAACAAGGGTGACCTCATGCGGTGAAGCACTCTCTGTGTGGAGGGCGAGAGGAATACAAGAGCCGTCTGAAAACGCCGATGGCAGGTTTGGTAAGGTGGGTAGCGTTCGGGAAGGTCCTTCCAGGGCGCTCCGGTGCGAAGTATCCAGAGAATGCCGTTTAGGACATCGCGTGGATCTCGCCAGGGTCTTCCCCGACCATCTTCTCTTCGAGGTGGATTTGGGATGAGCGGCTCCAATATTTCCCACTGCTCGTCTGTGAGGTCCATGCTCTTGTACTCCTGCAAAACGAGTGTGCAACAGAGCCACTATACCCTCAACTCCCCATTTGTGAGATGGCTTCTAGCCACGTTTGTTGTACCAGCCTTTGATCCGGCAAATGCAAGGTTCCCCAAGTTGCATGGTGCCGGCAATGTCGCGGTAGACTTGGCGGGATGTAGCCGATCTGGAAAGAGGCTTCTTGTGGATAGAGATTACCTGCTTGGGTTTTCGGCGCTGGAGCGGGAGGTGGAGATAGGGCGCGTGCCGGTCGAGGGCGAGGTTCCGGGTTGGCTCTCGGGCACCTTGATCCGGAACGGCCCCGGTACCTGGGACGCCGGGGAGAAGAAGCTCCGGCACTAGTTCGACGGCCTCGCCATGCTCCACAGGTTCAGCTTCCAGGATGGCTCTGTTTCTTACTCGAACAGGTTCCTCGACAGTCCGCAGCGCCTTTACGTGGAGGAGCGTAGAGTAAGATCAAGATACCGGCAGGATAAGCGAAAAGAGGAGGTCGTCGGGTGGAGAGCGCAGCGGGATTACAGGAAGAGTTTGGGGAGATCCTCGCCCGGCTGGAGGCGGTTCGCGTCTCCATCGAGTCTTCCGACTTCGACGCGAACTTCGCGGGCGCACGTTTCAATAACTGCATTACGACCGCCCAATCAGCGATAAAAGCCGCCCAGGCTATCGCCCGAGAGGAAAGCGAGCGTCCCCGGCAGTAGGCGCGGACGCTCTGATTTCATCGCTCGTTCGGGAATAGAATCGCGGCATGCGTTTTACCAAGATGCACGGTGTTGGGAATGATTTCCTGATCTTCGACCCTGGGGAGGTCGAGGGGCTGGACCTGGCGGTTCTAGCCCGGCGTGCCTGTGACCGGCACTTCGGTGTCGGCGCGGACGGAATCCTCATTCCGATGCCTTCGGAGATTGCGGACCTGGAGATGGTCTACCTGAACTCCGACGGCTCGCTCTCGGAGATGTGCGGCAACGGCATCCGATGCCTCGCCCGCTACGCCCGCGACTACGAACTGATAGACGGCGAGTCTCTAACCATCGAGACGGGCGCGGGGACGAAGAAGATCCTGCTGTTCGAGGACGGCTCCTCGCGGGTGGAGATGGGACCACCGGAGATCAGCCCGGAGGTGGAGGTCAATGGCTTCCGGTTCTCGCGGGTCTCCATGGGCAACCCGCACGCGGTTACTTTTCTCGAAAATGAGAGAGAGGTCGAGGTCCTCGACCTGAAAGAAGTTGGTGCGCCGGTCGAGAGCGACCCGACCTTCCCTGACAAGACGAACGTGGAGTTCGTCTGTGTCTTGGGGGATCACGCCCTAAGGATGAGGATCTGGGAACGGGGAGCGGGCGAGACTCTGGCCTCCGGGTCGGGGTCGTGCGCCGCAGCGGTCGCGGCGATACATCACGGCCTCTCGGAGAGCCCGATAGACGTGCGCCTCGACGGCGGCACGGTCAGGATAGAGTGGACCGGAGACGACGAGCCCGTCTACATGACAGGTCCTGCAGAGTACGTCTGCGAGGGAGAGCTACTGGAGTTCCTGGACTGACCGGAACGATCTCCGGGTAGCGGATTTTTACCGTCTCTCGTTCAACTCTGCTTCCAACTCGTCCACGAATTGGCGGGCGGTGCGACCGGAGCGGCCGGCGTGCCAGCGGTCCCAGAGCAATGCCCGCTTTTCCACCTCGTCATCGGGAAGTTCTATATCCCGTCTCTTTGTGAGGCCGCGCACTATCTCCAGGTATCGTTTCTGGTTTGGGGTCGGGAAAGTCAGGCGCAAGCCGAAGCGGGCTGAGAGGGAGAGTTTTTCCTGCATCGTATCGCGGGCGTGAACGTCGTCCGAGCCGTCTTCTTCGCGGTCGGAAAAGGCCTCACGGATCAGGTTCCGGCGGTTCGACGTGGCGTAGACTCGCACGTTCTCCGGCGGCTCCTCCACACTACCTTCGAGTAGAGCCTTGAGCGATTTGTATTCGACCTCGTGCTCCTCGAAGGAAAGGTCGTCCACGAAGAGGATGAAGCGCGGCCCCCGGCCCCGCAGGACCTCCAGCAGTTGCGGGAGTTCGCCCAGGTCTTCTTTCGCCATCTCGACTAACTTGAGGCCCTCGTTGGCGTACTCGTTCAGGAGCGCCTTCACAGTAGAGGACTTTCCGGTCCCCGGCAGACCATAGAGCAGGGCGTGGTGGGCCGGCAAGCCGAGAAGCAGCCGACGGGTGTTGAGCCGGAGAGGCTCCCTATCCCGCTCGTACCCTATAAGGTCTTTGAGGCTTATCGGGTCCGGTCGCTCGACCGGCGCGAGAGCGCCCCGGCTCCAGCGAAACGCGCAGTGGCTCCCGAAAAGTCCGGCGCCGTGACGAGCGTAGTGGTCTTCCAGGAGTCCGGTGACTTTCGACCAGTCTGAGATCCTTGCGAGCTTGCTTGCAACACCGTGTCGTGGCGAATCTTCGGCGACAAAGTCGGGGTCGGTCCACGGGGTCCAGAGCCCGGTCAGTTCCGGCGCGGCGCGCTCGACGGCGGAGATCAGGGTTTCGGAGTCCAGGTCGAAGAGCGCCCGCAAGACGCGCAAGTCTCGCCGGGCCTGCTCCACGACCATAGAGCTTGCTTCTCCTCTTTCCGCGCCCAGGCTGAATGGATTCTCATCGTCCAGGATGCGCCCGACGAGGTGTGACTGCCAGGCGTCAGGTAGGAGAAGATCCGGCTCGCGCGCCAACTCGCTCCACAGCCGCCCGAAGGTCTCGGAGAGTAGCATCGGGTCCGGGCGTTCCCGTCCGAGGGTTTCGAGGAGCGTTAGTAAGCTTTGCGCGTCCAGGGAGTCGAGAACGCCGCGCAGCACGCCTATGCTCCGGCAGCCGAGCAGCGTTTGGTTTATCTCTTCGCGGTTCATAGGGAGTGTGTGCTAACCGCCGAAGAGGCGGGAGAAGAAGCCGCGGCTCTTTTGGGCTTTGAGTTCGACTTCGAGACGGGTGCGGTCTTCGGAAAGCCTGGATCTCTCCTCGACCAGCTTGAGGTGCTCTTGGGTGAGGCGGTCCCGCTCGGCTTCGAGCTTCACCTTCTCTTCTTCGAGGGTTGAGATGGTCTTCTCCTGAAGCTCCCGCTGGAACTCGACCAGGTTGAGACGCTCTATCTCCGACCAGAGCCGATCTATCTCGACGCGGGCGGCGTCCCGTTCCTGCCGAACTTCCTCTACCTGCCGGTTCCGTTCTTCGAGGCGCGTCTTGTAGTCCTGGCCTTGTTGCAAGAGTCGCTCGTAGCGTTCGAAGGGAACGGCGGGGAGACGGGAGTTATCCGAAGGATCTTCCCCGATCACCTCTCCCTCGAATACTTCTTCCTCCGCCTCCGCGATGTTCAACTCGCGGGCGAGGCTTTCGACCTCCGAGAGTCTGAAAGCATAGCCGCCCTCCGCCCCGCGCTCGGCGAGGAGACGTCCTTCCGCGACGTAGCGGCGGACAACACCGGCCGGACGACCGAGAATAGCCGCCGCTCCGTTAAGCCCGATCCGCTCTTCACCAGGGTCCATAGCAAGCCATTCTACGCGGCCAACGGGACTAGGACCAGAGGCTTACGGCAGACTTCAGGCTTTAAAGACTTTTCCGCCCTGTATCTTGATCGGTATTCCGGGCAGCGGACGGGGCGCAGGTCCCTGGAGTACCTGGGCGTTTTTCGACGGGTCGAAGATGGAGCCGTGGCACGGGCAGGCCAGATCCCCTGAACTCTTCTGGTACGCCACGGTGCAACCCGCGTGCGTGCAGACCGCCGAGTAAGCGACGAAATCTCCGCTTTTCAGATGAACCAACACGGCCGGCTGCCCGGAGTTCTCGAACTGGAAAGACGAGTTCGGTGCGACCTGCGATTTTTGCGCTATGACCTGTCCCGTCGGAGCAGCCGCCGTCTTCTTGCTGGAACCACCGCCGGAAGAACCGGAGTTACCGCCGGAACTAGCGCTACCACCGCTCCCGGAGTTGCCGCTGTTGCCGGAGCTATTGCTGCTGTTGTTGCCACCGCCGCAGGAGGCGAGGAGTGAGGCGGAGGCGGCTCCAACACCGAGGGCGCCGCCGAGACGGATAAAGCTCTTGCGCGAAATTCTCTCTTCCAAGAAGATCTCCTTAAGAGGCCGGGGTTCGGGTATCGAATTGTATACGCAGCAGAGCGCGATTCGGTTCTCAGTCCGGGGCGTCGGCCTCGGAAATAAAGCGGTCGCAGAGCATGCTCAGGGGCGGCGCGCGACGAACACCATGAACCGGCTGGTATCGACAAACGGCCCACGGTTCCAGTCGCCGTGCACGCGCTCTACGTTGAAGCTGGAGTCGATCAAGGATCCGGCCAGCTCCGCCAGGCTGCGGAAGCGCAGTTCGCTGCTCGCAACCACGACCTCGCCGGTGGCGGTGAAGACGTTGTACCCCTCGAAGCGAACCCGGTCATTCTCCACGGTATCCAATTCTACCCAGCACTCCATTGGTCCGTGTGGTGAGTCGAACCGCTCGTATGTATTCGCGCGGTTCCATCTTTCCCACGCCCGGTCGTCGGGGTTGCGGCCCTCGAAAGCAAGATAACCGCCGTGACGCAGGGCGGCGTGAATGTCGCGTAGGGTAGTGGACCACGCAGCGTCGTCTAGGAACACTTGGGCTACATTTCCTGTCATGATTACCAGATCCGCCCCCGGTGTCCCCAGCGCGCCGGAGTCGCCTTCGATCCACTGCACCCGGTCGGCGTCCGGTTGCCTGCGGGCGTAATCCAGCATTGCGGGTGCAGGGTCGACGCCGACAACCTGGCGACCATCGAGCGCCAACTCTCGGGTCAGCAAGCCTGTTCCGCACCCCAGGTCGAGTATCCGGCGGGCATCGAGTTCCGCCGCGAGACGAACGTAGAAATCTGTGTCGGGGCCACGGGCGTTTTCGATGTCGTACAGATCTACCAGGCGCGGGTCTACGTAGTGCAGATCGAGCTTTACCACGACGATTCTTGTATATGATCCATTGAAAGTAACATTGTAGTAAATATCAACGAGAACAGATTGTTGTTTCTTTGAAAGAGTACGGGCATCTACTGAAACAGAGATCAATGAATCCATCTGGGCCGGCAGCGCGTATAACGTGACCGAGAGCGTAGTCCTAGAAAGGAGCTTGATCCCGTGAACGGCATGGCGTGGGTGCGTATCCTGATTGGGGCGATCTGGATCAACGGGGCGGCCGAGAAGATCCTGAACCCCCAGTTTCCTCAACAATTCGCCCAGAGCATAAAAGCCGGCGGCTACGTCTCGCAGGCTCCCCAATGGTTCCAGGCTTTCATGAAGGCGAACGTCGTGCCGAACGCCGAGCTCTTCGCCAACCTGACGCGGGCGGGCGAGCTCGTGATGGGCCTGGCACTCCTGCTCGGGCTGCTGACCAACCTCGCGGCCCTCGGAAGCATAGCCTTCAGCCTGATGCTGCTCGTCTCCCTGGGAGGCGTCGGCTTCGGCGGAGGGCTCGGCCCCCCGGAATTCCTGAACATCAACCTGATAGTCGCGCTAATCTCCCTGATAGTCCTCGTCAGCGCCGGCGCGAAAGCCCTCTCCCTGGACGCCGCCATCTCCCGCGGCCGTCCGCTAATCTCACCGCTGCTCACCAACCGTAGGGCGGATAAAAGGGATGGAAGCAACCAAGTCTAGGATAAGACTCCTCGACTCTCGTCTCCAGGCAACCTTGCCTCCTTCAGACAGCCTCGACGACGTGCCGCATCCACACATTCGGCTCTTCGTAAGTGCCTAGATCTCTTTCTACGTCCATCGAGACGGGCTGCAAAGCGCCGGGAACGACGTACTCTCCACTCTCCGGGAAGCGCATGTCCGTCCAGCTTTCCCACTCCCGGATAGTGCCGGTGACGAGCATGGGTCGCGGGGCGACGCGCATGAATTCCGCGCCCATCTTCCGGTGTACGCGCAACCAGGGATCGAAGGGCAACCCGTCGTCCCGCTTCCAACGAACATAGCTCTCCATCGGCGCGAGCAGGTAGCGTTCCTTCAGGGTGGGCCGTACCGGGGCAATGAGGTCGCCGAGGCAGTGTTCGGCAGCGACGCTTTTCATCGCGCCGAGGATTACCCGACTGAGACCGCGACCCTGATGCTCTCGGGAGACGACCGCGAAGAGGGCCGAAACCGCAGTCGGGGAGCGTTCGCGTTCTGTTTCGAGCATCGCCTGCTCCAGCACCGCGTCGAGGCCGGCGTCTGGTAGACTCTCGACGGTTCCGTCCCAGAAAATGGGAGTGCAGTTGCCGGCGGCTACAACCTCGTCTCTCTCGCACACGGCGATCTGGAAACCCGCGAAACGCGTGTACAGTTCGTCCCAGTAGCGGTTGACCACCGCGTCGTTGGTTATGAACCTGGGGAGCACGGCCGGGTCGAGAGATCTGACGCGAGGCGTTAGGTCCGGCCTCTGCGCCAGGGTGAAGACTTCGAGCCCGTCGGGCAACGTCACGCTACGGCTCTACAGGAAGGCCGGGATCAACTCGCCCTTTACGAGGTCGGCGTAGTGCTCGCGCTCGCGCACCACGGCCCAGCGGTCGCCGCGTACCAGTACCTCGGCTGGCTTTGGGCGGGAGTTGTAGTTCGAGGCCATCGAGAAGCCGTAGGCTCCGGCGCTCATGACGGCGAGTGCTTCTCCCTCGGCGGCGTCGGGCAGCTCCCGGTCGCGGGCCAGGTAGTCCCCGCTCTCGCAGACGGGGCCGACGAGGTCCGCGTTCGCCACGGAGCCGTTCTGTTTGACGGGCCATACGTCGTGGTGGGCGTCGTAGAAGCTGGGGCGCATGAGGTCGTTCATCCCGGCGTCGGCGACTATGAAGCTCCTGGAGCCGCTCTTTTTTCGGTAGATCACGCTGGTCAAGAGGACGCCGGCGTTCCCGGCAATGTAGCGGCCCATCTCGCAGAGTATCTTGCATCCCGTGGCTTCCAACGTCGGCCGTACGGCGTCTACCAGTTCTTTCGGGGTCGGGGTCTGCTCGTCTTTGTAGCGGATGCCGAGGCCGCCTCCGAGGTTGAAGTAGCTGATGCCGAAGCCGCGACGGCGCAACTCCTCGACCAACCCGGCGCTCTTCTCGACCGACTCCGTGTAGGGGGCGAGTTTGGTGATCTGGGACCCTATATGCTGGTGGACGCCCATCAACTCCAGGCACTTGTACTCGCCCACATTCTCGGCCAACCGGAGCGCCTCGTCTACCGGGATGCCGAACTTGTCCTTCTCGCGTCCGGTGGAGATATGGTCGTGGGTGCCGGCGTCCACGTCGGGGTTGATGCGCAGGGCGACGCGGGCACGCTTGCCGTGACGGGCGGCGAAACGGTCGAGGTGATCCAACTCGGAGGCGGACTCGACGTTGAACATCAGGATTCGCTCTCCCAGTCCCGCCATTAGCTCGTTCTCGGTCTTGCCGACCCCGGCGAAGACTACCTTCTTCGGGTCGAACCCGGCGCGCACCGCCCTGTAGAGTTCGCCGCCGGACACTATGTCGGCCCCGGCGCCGAACGAGGCGAGAGACCTCAAAACGGCCAGGTTGCTGTTCGCCTTTACCGCGAAGCAGACCAGGTGATCAAGGCCCGAAAAAGCCTCGTCCAACTCCTTGTAGGACCTTTCCAAAGCGGCGTGACTGTAGACGTAGGCGGGGGTCCCTACCCTCGCGGAGATCTCCGCGAGCGGCACGTCTTCACAGTGAAGAGAGTCCCCTTCGTAGTGGAATTCGTCCAAAATACCAACTCCTCCTTCCGGCTACAAGGATGTTATATTTCTGGCTCCTGCAAGCGGAGCTTTTGGTGGAATATACCCCGTGCGAGAACCCGGCGCGACAAGACAGACGCAAGAAAGTACTCCACGAGTCGGCGCCCCACGCCCGCTCCTCCTCAACCCGATCCTCGAAAAGGGCGGCGCCTACCCGCTCCTGCGCCTCGACGAGCGACGCCTGAAACTGAAGGAGAGCGGACGAGAACTTTTCGACTTCGGGACCGGAGACCCGCGCGAACCGACAGATGCAAGGATCCGTCAGGCCCTCATAGACGGCGTACCGGAGGTCAGCCAATACCCGAGCGCCGCCGGAACGGCCGAGTTGCGCGAAGCGTTTTGCGGCTGGATGGAACGTCGTCACGGTATCGAGTTGGACCCAGCAACGGAGGTCATACCAGCTACCGGCTCGAAGGAGGCTATCTTTCACGCCCCGCTCGCCTTTCTCCATCACACTCACGAACGTCGCGGGGTCGCCTACGGCACGCCGGGCTACCCGGTCTACGAGCGCGGGACGCTCTTCGCCGGCGGAGAACCTCTGCCGGTATCGTTGAAAACAGAAGACGGCTTCCTATTGCAGGTGGAAGCGTTGGATCCGGAACGGACTCGGATACTTTGGATCAACTACCCCCACAACCCAACGGGCGCAACGGCGACCTACGACTACCTGGAGAAAGTAGCGGAGTTTTGCCGCGAGCACGACATCCTGCTCTTCTCCGACGAGTGCTACAACGACATCTACTCCGGCGACCCTCCGCCCTCCATCCTCGAAGTAACGAAGGAGCGCACCCTGGCTTTCTGCTCTCTCTCCAAGCGCAGCGGCATGACAGGCTACCGCTCGGCGATGGTGGCCGGAGACCCGGAGCTAATAGCCACCCTCGAACAACTCCGTCCCTCCATCGGCGTCGCCCCGCCGACCTTCACCCAACACGCCGCCGCGACAGCATGGAACGACGACGCGCACGTGGAAAAGCGCCGCCGAATTTTTGGGGAGAAGCGCGCCCTCTTCATGGAGTTCTTCCACCGCGCGGGCCTGAAATATCTGCCCACGGAAGCGAGCTTCTACCTCTGGGTCGCCGTGCCGGAGTCATTCGTCGGGGATGATGAAGCGTACGCTCTGCGTTTGATGGAAGAGGGGATCATCGTCGCTCCCGGAAGCTCGTTCGGGACGGGCGGCGAAGGCTATGTGCGGGTCGCGCTCGTGCCGGGTCTCGAAGAGTGCGAGCGAGCCATTGGGAGGTGGGAGGAGCTTGAGCGATCCAAAGGAAACTCTACGCTTCAAAACCCCTAAACGTCATAGTGAACCCAGCGGCGCGAGAAGTGCAAGTGTAGGGTCGTAAAGGTAACCAGGCTCAGGAGCATGAATACAGAGACCGCCGAGGCGGTGCCTATGTGGAAAAACTGGAAACCTTGCTGGTAGAGATAGAAGACCAGGGTTGTGGTGGAGTTGGCGGGGCCGCCACCGGTGAGCACGTAGATCTGGTCGAAGACCTGAAAAGATTGCAAAACGCTCACCGTGCTGGCGAACAGGATGGTTGGGGTGAGCAGTGGAACGGTTATACTCCGGAACTCGGTCCAACTGCCGGCCCCGTCCATCCTGGCGGCCTCGTAAAGCTCGACCGGGATACTCTGGAGACCGACCAGGAAAAGCAGCGTGTAGTACCCGACATACTGCCAGGCCGAGGCGATGATCACGCTGAGTAGCGCGGTGGAAGAGCTCTGCAGCCAGGCCGGTCCGGGGATCCCGAAGAGTCCCAGGACGTAGTTGATCAGGCCGTAGTTGGGGTTGTAGAGCCAGAGCCAGACTACCGAAGAGCCTACTAAAGGAACCACGTATGGCGAGGATAGTACGGTCCGGTAGATGCTCCTGCCCTTGAACTCCTGGTTGAGAAGCACCGCCAGAAACAACGCCGCCGGGAGCATGATCGCCGCCGTCGCACCGCTAAATACCACGGTCCTTACCAGGGCCGCTAGAAAGTCCCCAGACTGTGCCAGGTCCAGGTAGTTCTGAAACCCGACGAACTTCGGGGCTGGAGATATGAGATCCCAACTGGTGAGGCTCAGGTAGGCCACGTAAAGCACCGGAAAGAAAACGAAAGCCCCGAGCACGATGAGCGCGGGAGAAAGCATCGTCATCCCAATCACGAAGTTACTCGACCGCCTACGCCTCTTCTTGACGACGCCATTCTTCCGTACCCGGTTTGTGGCGCTTCCAGTCATCGCCGGGCCAATATCCCCGCCAGCAGGTCCGGACGATCCGTCGCGACGAAGTCGACACCCAAGCTGGTCACCCGTTGCATCTGCTCCGGGTCGTTTACCGTCCAGGCCCCCGTGTTCAGGCCCGCCTTCCGGCTGCGTTCGACCATCCCGGCGTTCAGGTGCGTAGCCTCGAATGAGACCAGGATCGCGTTCACCGACCGCGCCTGCTGGATCCCCTCGGGCGGAGCGCCGGCCAGGATCAGACCGACCGGAAGGCCCAGCAAACTGCCCCTTACCCGGAACAGGGTTTCGAGGTCGAAAGAGATCACCGTGATACGTTCCATCAACCCCCACCGCCAGATAAGCTTCACCAGCGGCTCCACTGTTTCGGTCTCCTTCAACTCGGCGTGGATGGGAAGGTCGGTCGCCTCCAGAACCTCCTCGAAGGTGGGTATCCGCTCTCCAAGCCCCGCGTCGAGGCTTCGTAGCTCGTCGAGAGACATCCCGGAGACCGGGCCGGTACCGTTCGTGGTGCGGTCCACGGTTGGGTCGTGCATGATGACCAGGCGCCCGTCACGGCTAAAGCGCAGGTCCAACTCGATGGCGTCGGCGCCCTCCCTCGCCGCCCGGCGGAAGGAGCGAAGCGTGTTCTCCGGCTCCAGTCCCGCCGCCCCCCGGTGCCCGACGACCAGTCTCAAGAGCCCGACCCCGAGAGGTCCTTGGTCGCTTTCTGGGCGGCCGTTTTGAGCGAAGGACCGACCGGGTTATTGTTGTACATAATCTGGTCCATCCCCGACTGTATGTCGTCCAGAATCTGTGGATAAACTGGAACCTCGGGCGCTGTGCGCGCGTACTTGAGCTGCTCTATCGGGAGCTTGTGGTTCGGGTTCTCCTTGAAATATTTGACCATCTTGGGGTCGTCGATGGCCGACTTCATTACCGGCAGATATCCGGTTTTTTGGCTCCAGGTGATCGTCTGGTTCTTGCTCGTAAACCACGAAATGAACTTCCAGGCGGCCTCCTGCTTTGCCTTGTCCTTCGAGAAGATTACCGCGTTCGCCCCACCGGTCGGCACCGCGTACTTCTTGAACTTCGGTATGTAAGCGGCCTTCCACTGGAACTTGGGTTTTCCAGCCTCGATCTGGCCCATATCTCCGGCGGAGCCAGTGAACATGGCCGTCCGGCCAGAGGAGAAGTCGGATATCGTCTGCGACCAGGCCTCCGTGCCGCTGTTGAGGTTCAATACGCCGTCCTGCTTGAGCTTACTCCAAACATCCATGCCGGCCTGGGCTTTCTTGGTGTCGAACGTGGCCTGTTTGTTGTCGGAACTAAGTATCTCCCCGCCGTTGCTCCAGACCATGCTCTCGAAGAACCACCACACGTTTACCGGCTCGTAACCGTAGACCTTCTGTTTAGGTTTGGCGAGCTTCTTCGCGTCCGCCGCCACTTCCTGCCACGTCTTGGGCGGCCCGGAGATGCCGGCCTTCTTGAACATATCGACGTTGTAGTAGAGCATCGGGACGCTCCGGTTGAACGGCAGGCCGTAGGTCTTCCCCTGGTACTGGGTGTTCTTTAGGATTCCCTGCACGAAGTCCGACCTCTTGTGGTCCTTGCTCTTCTGCATGTAGCCATCGAGAGGGATGACGGCGCCGCTTGAGGCGAATTTCGGGAGGGCGTGTATCTCGATCTGCCCGATGTCAGGAGGGTTGCCGGCCGCGATGGACGCGAGTATTTTCTGCTGGTTGGTAGCGTAGTCGCTACCCTGGGCGGTAGCAACGACCCGTACTTCTTTCTGGCTGTTGTTGAACTCCTTCACCTGCTTGTCCAGGACGTTCTTGAGCTGTCCGCTCATCCCGTGCCAGAAAGTTATCTTCACCGGACCGCCTGAAGAAGCGGATTGGTTGGAGCCAGTGCCGGGCTCTATAGAACATCCGGCCACCAGTACCGCCAGCAGGGCTGCGACGGGCACGACTTTCAGGGATTTAGGCACTTTCTATCCTTTCACTCCGGAGGTCAGGTCGTTCTGGGTAATGAAGCGTTGGGCAACGAAGTAGAGCAGTATCAGCGGCGCGACGGTAAA
>JBBPZK010000279.1:0-3542 GCA_038199155.1 Rubrobacterales bacterium
CACGCACGAAAAGAGGGCCGGTATATGAACCGGCCCTCACAGCCTATCTGAACGGGGATGGACAGCCCGCCGACTCCCAAAGGAGCGCTGGTCTCTCTACTGTGCATTCCCCTTCATAGGCTTGACGAAGCGCGTAGCTTTTAGGCCATTCCGCGCAACTCAGCGACCATGTCGAGGCCCTGCTGCTTGCACAGGTCCTTCGGGCGCATTATCGCCTGCTCGTCAAGCAGGTTGCGGGTCCTTGCCTCTTTTTCGAGGTGACGCTCGATGACGTCGATGGCCCGGTCAACCTCCTCGCGAGTGTGCTCGCGCACCTTCTCGTGATTAATGGTGAGGGTCATTTTTCTTTCACCTCCTTTCCTTGGCGGATTGGGCGGGGATTGTAACTTTTGATCCGCCCGGCTTTCCATCAGAATACGGGCGGATACGGCCCTTGTCAACCGTGAATTTTTCTTTTTTCTCGTCGGCTCCAAAATTTGTTTTGATGCACATAGATGCGCCCTTGTGAGATTGGTTTTACTATCCGGTGGGCCTACCCTGAGACGAAAGCGCCTCGTAAGAGTCGCGGCGCCACGGTCAGGACGTTCTCGGAGAGGCAGAGTCCGAGGTCT
Organism: Rubrobacterales bacterium; assembly: GCA_038199155.1. GTDB lineage: Bacteria > Actinomycetota > Rubrobacteria > Rubrobacterales > Rubrobacteraceae > JBBPZK01. The sequence continues at coordinate 612 of JBBPZK010000279.1, forward strand.
TTTTCGTAGCCGAGACGTTCTAGTCGCCGGGCGGCGCTGTTGCGGCGCAGGCGCGTCTTCCAGGGCGTATTCAGATATCGGTCCACTACGCGGCGGGCGCGTTCGTCGGGTTCTCCGCCTTCCCGGATCAGGGAACACAGGATCGCACCGGCAGCCGTCTCGTCCTCGGAGGAACGGTGACCTTCCCAGCCGCAGCCGACGATAGCAACCTCTTCCAACCGTTCGCTTACGAGGGCTCCAGCCACCGCCTCAGCGTTCACGAAGGCTCCGGTCATTATGCGGGGGGAACCGGCGGCGGCCTCGACGACACGGGTCCCATTGGTGGTCGAGAGCACTACGTTCGAACCGGCGGGTATCTCTGCTTCGAGCAGTTCCGTGGGGGAGTTCCCGAAATCGAAGCCGGAGACTTTGGTACTTCCTCTCTCACCGATGCGAAAGTCCGCCTCGTGGTCGGCAGCCTCTGTGATGGAGTTGACCGGCACGACCCGCGCCCCTTTGGAGACGAGAACAGCTATGGTCGTGCTCGCCCGGAAAGCATCTACCACAACCACCGCCGCCCCACGACGAGCCATAGCCCGCGCACCCGTTTCGCCGCCCGCGTACCTCAAGATCAAGCCGTCCCCGATCCCCTACTCTCCACTGGACCTCTAATATACGCTCTATGTATACGCCCTGTGCGAGCCCACCTATTTCGTATTATGTAGCAGCGTCAATCACGGAGTCGGACACACGAGATGCGGCCACTCGAAACCAAATACGTGAAGCCCCAGCGCTGTCGCCCCAGGACTTCACGTAAACGCCGCTCTTCCTCTAACTAACGTCTAATCCGGTAGATCAAAGCCGCTCCCGAGAGAAGTAGCAAGCTACCGCCGATAAGACCGCCTAGCGGCACACCGCCCGTATCAGGGAGAATCGTCACCCCTGGAGCGCCTTTTCCATGCTCCGGCTTCTGCTGGGCGGAAGTGACTTCCTTGACCGGCGCTGCAGGCTCTTTGACCGGCTCTACCTGCGTCGTCTCCGCTTGAGTAGTCTCCGCTTGAGTAATCTCGGCCTGAGTGGTTTCCGCCTGAGTGGTTTCCGCCTGAGTGGTTTCCGCCTGAGTGGTTTCCGCCTGAGTGGTTTCCGCCTGAGTGGTTTCCGCCTGAGTGGTTTCCGCCTGAGTGGTTTCAGGATGAGGAGTCGTCTGCTCTACGACCGTAGCAGCTTTGGGGGCCGGAGCTGCCTTAGGAGTCGGAGCTGCCTTAGGAGTCGGAGCCGCCTTAGGAGTCGGAGCGGGTGGCGATGTTGGGGCGGTCTTCTGCGGCAGGTCCTCGAAGCCCTTCGGCGGCGCCGCGAGGTGCTGTACGATCATCTGCTTGACCGTCGAGTCCGGCTTTACGAGATCCGGCGGCGGCGTCTCTAGAGTTTCGGGGCTGGGAGCCGGCGGCGGCGGCGCGTACTGGTCCCGCCCCGGAGTCGGGGCAGCGGGAGGCGGCGATGGTGCGTACTGGTCCGCCGCAGCGTACTGGTCTTTCGCGGGCTGCAACGGCGCCGCCGTCGTCCCTCCAGCAGAAGGTGCGGCTGCGCCGTTGTTCGTCGTGGCGCCGCCGGTTGTCCCACCACCCGTCGGGGCGCTGCTCGCGGCCTTACCTGTATAGGGTCCGGTCGGGGTCGAGGAGCTCGCATATTCTACGTCGACCGGCGCGGAGCCGGCGGCGGTCAAGCCGATGTACTCGGCGGCGGCTTGCGAGAGGTCTAGGTCTCTACCCGCCACGTAAGGACCACGGTCGTTTATGCGGACCACGACGGACTTGCCGTTGTAAGTGACGATCAAGCGTGTACCGAACGGGAACGTCTTGCTGGCGGCCGTGTAATCGTTAGGGTTGAAAGGTTCGCCGCTCGCGGTCGTGAGACCGGCGAATCCCGGTCCGTACCAGGAAGCGACTAGTTGCTCCGCCCTGACCGTACTCGTCCAATAAAGCAAAGAAGCCGAGCAGATCAAAGCCGCCAGACAAAAGACCAAAACCCTGCGCAGCAACGCGCCACGAATGCCAACCAATGAATCCCCCTCCAGAGATTGTTTTGAAACGGTAAGGACTTTACCGTTCTAAGAGCGTTAAAAGTACCAGTATACACGTCAAGATTGAAGACACCTCAAAACATTTTTGCATTTAACCACAATATGTTGTGCCTACGATTCCTGCTACACCTACTAGCAAGTATAAGAATCGGGCAGATCTTGTCGCCGGATGAGAATGTGTCTACAGCCTACGCGGGTAGAATATAGTAGCTAATAGAGTAAGGAAAATTAGATAGAGATGAAGGGTGGCTGATGAAGTATAGGAATCTCGGGAATACGGACATTAAGGTATCTGAGGTCGGGTTCGGGGTCTGGACGGTCTCGACGGGCTGGTGGGGCGAGGTGGTAGACGGCCGTTCGATCAGGTTGCTGAAGGCGGCTTACGAGCGTGGGATCAACTACTTCGATACCGCCGACACATACGGTTCGGGCAAGGGCGAGACGCTGCTCGCGGACGCCGGGTTCACCTCCGGGGGCATGCGGGACGAAGTCGTGATCTCCACCAAGATCGGCTACGATTTCTATAATCACACCGCCCGACGCGGCCAGCAGGAGCGTCCGCAAGTCTGGTCCGAGGATTTTATCCGGTTCGCCTTGGAGCAGAGCTTGAAGAGGCTCGATACCGACTACGTGGATTTCCTCCAGCTCCACAACACAAAGATGGACGCCATCGAGAACGATGCTCTCTTCGCGCTAATGGATGAGTTCAAGAGCGAGGGAAAGGTCCGGTCTTACGGAGTCGCCCTCGGTCCGAAGATCGGCTGGCTCGAAGAAGGCGTCAAGGCGATGCGCGAGCGGGACATCAGCGGCGTGCAGATGATCTACAACGTCCTGGAGCAAGACCCCGGACGCGGCCTCATAGAGACCGCCCG
>JBBPZK010000280.1:0-2599 GCA_038199155.1 Rubrobacterales bacterium
CGAAGATGGTCGTATAAAGGTCGGTGTCGTAGACGTATCGGACGCCCTGGCAAACGGCCACCAGACGTTCCAGGCCCATCCCCGTGTCTATACCGGTCTTGGCGAGCGGGACCAGGGAGCCGTCCCGGCGCTGCTCGTACTGGTTGAAGACGAGGTTCCAGATCTCGACGAAGCGCGCATCGCCTTCGTCCCCGCCGGGACCATATTTCGGGTCTTCTTGAGGGTCGCCCAACCCATGTTCCTCATCGTAGTCGTAGTAGACCTCGGAGCAAGGACCGCAAGGTCCCGTCTCTCCGGGCGGGCCCCACCAGTTCTCACTCTTCGGAAGTCCGAAGATTTTCTCGTTTGGTACGCCGACGCTCGTCCAGTGCTCCCTGGCCTCGAGGTCCTCGGGCGCATTCTCATCACCCTCGAAGATCGTTACCCAGAGGCGATCGGGGTCTAGGCCGAGGTCGACGGTCAAGAACTCCCAAGCGTACTCGATCGCCTCTTTCTTGAAGTAGTCCCCGAAGGAGAAGTTGCCTAGCATCTCGAAGAAGGTCAGGTGGGTAGCGTCACCCACAAGCTCGAGTCCCTCCTGCCCGGTTCGGAAACACTTCTGTACGCTCGTGGCGCGCGGGGTCGGCGGCCGGTCTTGTCCTGTGAAGTAAGTGATGAACTGCTGCATCCCGGCGGTCGTCAGGAGAACCGTCGGGTCGGTGTGGGGAACGAGAGACGAACTCGGGTAGACCTGGTGGCCCCGCTGCTCGAAGAAATCGAGGTACTTTTGGCGTATTTCGTAGCTTTGCATAAGGGTATTGTACTTTTTTCTAGTGGTGCTTTTCCAGTTCGCCCAACTCCTGCCTCAGGTCGTCTATGGCGCGTCTGAGGAGTCGAGAAACGTGCATCTGGCTGACGCCGATCGAGTCGGCTATCTCCGTCTGGGTCTTTCCCTCGCTGAAACGTAGCTGGAGGATTTTCTGTTGCTGATCCTTGAGCCCGCTTATCGCCGACTGGAGCAAAACGCGGTCTTCGAGTCCGTCTATCGGGGAGTTCTCGTCGGCCTGGAGGTCCATGATCGTATCGCCCTCCGAGTCGTCCTGACTGACCGGCGCGTCGAGGCTGGAGGTGTTGTAAGCCCGGCCGAGCGTGAGTGCCTCCGCGATATTTTCCTCGTTTGCGTCCAGAGTCTTCGCGAGGTCCTGAATAGTCGGAGAACGCCCGGTCCTTACAGTCTCGGCGCGGATGGCGTCCTTGGCCGACTGCCTCAACTCCTGGAGACCGCGCGGTACCCGCATCGACCAACCCTTGTCCCGGAAGTGGCGCTTTATCTCCCCGAGGATGCTCGGCGTGGCGTAGGTAGAGAACTCGATGTTCCGGTCGACGTCGAAGCGGTCCACCGCTTTTATGAGGCCGACGGAGGCTACCTGCACCAGGTCTTCCACGGGCTCTCCCCTGCCGGAGAACTTGCGGGCCAGAAACTCGACGAGAGGGAGTTGCTCCTGTATGACCAGTTCACGCGCCCGCTGGTCGCCTTCTTTGTGATAGCGGACGAGCAGGCTGCGGGTGCGAACCTTATTCGGCCTCCTGTAGCTCCGGCTCACGGCGCCAACTCCACCACCGTGCGCCAGCGCGTATCACCGGACGCCTCGTCGCTATCTCCGTCTTCGATCTCGACGACGACCACTCCATCCGCGACGTGAAACCTGTAGTGACTTGATTCGTCGCCCGAATGGGACCTCTCCAGGCGCTCGACCGCCTCTTCGAGACCTCCCATCCCGACCTTCGCCCGTATCGCCATGCCGGCGAGGACGAGACCAGGACAAGACTTTAGTTGCGGGATGGGCGGGACATTCAAGTACGTGTACTCCGGAGTTTGCGCGTCGAGCATCCAGGGCCCTCCTTGGCGGTTGCTAGTAGTCGATCTTCGCGGGCGTCGTACCCGTAAGGTCTTTAGCTGGCGGCTTGGGCGGCTCAGGAGTGTCAGTCAGGGTCGTCTCCGGCGGTGAGATCGGACGAACCGGCTCCGTACTCGTGGCACGCAACTCGTGTTCCGCTCCGCCGTGGGTCTCCAACTCTTTTAGTATCTCCGCCCGTCGCGTGGTGGAGGCTTCGCGGGCGGCGGCTACAGAGTTGGTGAATCGGTCGCGGACTGAACCGGGAAGGTCTCTCGCTGCTCCGGGGAGGCGTTTGCGGAACTCTTCGTTCGTCGCGTAGACGGTGCCGGCGGCCCCGATCAGGGCTCCTGCGATCAGCTTTCCCCAGCCTTCCAACCTCTAACCCTCCTTTTTCTTCGGAAGCTCGTTCTCGCCGCCGAAGAAGGTGCTGATCCCCCGAGACAAACCGGCGGTCGCCGAGGAGAACCGTATTACGCCACCCCGCACGCCCTTAGTTATGACGGCCGTGGTCTGGTCCAGCTCTCCGGTGATGCCCGCCACGTCTCCGACTGCTTCATCGAGCTGGGAGAGTTGGCTGTTTATGTTATCGACGGTTACGTGGGTCTTGCCGATCAGGGGAACCACCTCTTCGGAGACGTCTTTTATGGTCTTCTCGGCCGTCGAGAATATCCCGGCGAGCCTCAGGAACATCCACGCCAGTACGAAGAACGCCACCGCGACGA
>JBBPZK010000281.1:0-7163 GCA_038199155.1 Rubrobacterales bacterium
GGGCTATTCGCGCCGGGAGGATCCTTCTTACAAGTTTCGTCGTTTGCCGGTTTGGTGCAAGCATTGGCTTTCTCCGGCTTTCTTTTCTCGCCGCCTTCGCGTTTCTTGTGGTTTTCGTGCTTCGCTGCGGTGTTCCTATGGTCCTTCTGGCCCTTTGGTTTGTGAAAGGCCGGCTTCTGCTTTTTGGCCTGGGCTCGGTTGGTGGATTTCTGGATCAGGGCTTTCAGCCAACGACGGAACTCGGCCCCGTCTGCGAAATGCGGCCTGCCGTTCCCGGCGCCCGGAACGTTGATAGCGGGCAAATCGTTCAAACTCGGCGGGTTCGCCGACGCAGGGTTAGCGGGCTTTGCCGGGCGGGGCGGCTTCTCGAGGTTCGCGCTCGGTTTCGGGTGTGGCTTCTCATGGACACCACCGTTCTGATTGGGAGTGGGATGGGACGGGACTCGCGGCTTCTCCGGCTTCGCTCCTGGTCTTCCAGGTTTGTTCTGCTCAGGGATTCCGTTTTGACCGGAGGCTGCCCCCTGGCCGGTGGTCTGTGTCTTTTGTTGATTCGAGGTCTGAGAACTGTGCTTCAGGACCTTCTCGACAATGGGACTCGGGGCGGCTTTGTGGGTACCGGTGTCCAGGTCCGGCTGTCGGCCTGGAGAGCCTGACGAGGGCCAGTAGACTTTGCCGGTGGATGGGACCGGGTTGTCTCTCTGCGGGGCTATGCAGTAGGAGGCTTTGGAACCGCCGGCGACGGTCCCGCCGTTGGTCTTGAGCCACTGGAGCAGCGGATACGGGTTCATCGCCCCGGACGGAAGGTTGGTCCGGGCGCCGCTCATGTCGTACCAGCCGAGATGCAGGTGAGACGGGAAGATGCCGCGCGTTCCCTCCGGTCCCTGGCCTGTATCCCCGGCGACCCCGAGGACCTGCCCGGCCCGCACGTGGGTCCCTATCCGCAGCGGGCTCTTCCTGTCCATGTGAGCGTAGTAAAAGAGGTCACCCGCGTGAATAGGACCTATAGAGTAGTCGGCCCGGAGCATCATCGCGTAGCCGCCCAGAGTATTCCATCCGTCGGCGTTCGACCCGGAGACCGGAACTAGAGTCCCGTCTGTTATGGCGTACTCGGGAGTGCCGGATGGGGCCATCAGGTCCGTCCCCTCGTGCGCGCCCTGGGTCCGGGGAGCACCCCAGGTATCGTCGTAGGAGTTCAGGTAGTTCTTGGGAAGAGGGAAGATCGCCTTGCTACTCTTCGGGAAGTTGCCAAGGTTGCCGCACACGGGGCCGGATGAAGGAGAAACTGTAGGCGCGTAGCCGACTCCTCCGCCCGGCGTGCGGAACGAAGGCCGTCGAAAGATGGGTGGCTCCCCCTGACTAGAGTTTCCGCTGGAACTAGAAGCACTCGTCTCCTTAGCCGGGCGTCTTTCCGCCTGGTTCTCCTGTTGATCAGCGGTTCGAGAGACTTCCTTCGACGTGCGTCCGTCAGTGGTTACTTGCTGAACAGTGCTCTCTTTCCGGGCGTTGGAACCATCTTTCACCACGATAGAGACTGAACGCTGGACGTTGCCGTTATTGAGGACCCGGACTCTTCCGTTGGCGGTGATGCGAGGCTTCTCGGTAGTGGTGGCTCCGGTACGCTCCACAGAGCGGGAGGCGAGGGGTCGAGAGTCGGCGACCCCGCCGTGCAATTTGAGCAGGACGGTGAGAGCAGCGAACGCGAACAATATGTAAGCCGCTCTCGTCCAGCTAAGGTGTGACACCGGCTCTCTTTCCGCCCCCCGTATAGCTCGCGCTGGTCATACTCTCACACGGGGGATTATCGCGCGTCAAGGGGGATACTTTAATTCCTGTTACAAATTCGTGGATCAAAAGCTCACAGGCTGCGGGCGTTTAGGCTTAGGTAGCGCGGATAGGGCAGGCTGGTGGAGTGGGGGGCTGCGGCCCCGATCATGGCCGCATTGTCCGTGCAAAGTCGTGGCGGCGGCACGACGAGCTTTACACCGCGCACTTCGCACTCCTCTTTGAGCTTGCCGCGCAGCCGGGTGTTTGCGGCGACACCTCCGGCGACCACCAACACCGAAGCCTCCTGGACGTTTACAGCCCGCAAGCTCTTACGAACGAGTGCCTCGACCACCGCCGCCTCGTAGCTTGCCGCGAGGTGTGGGACCTCGTCGCGAAGTCCGCTGTCCGGCAAGTCCCGGATCCTGTACAGCAAACTCGTCTTGAGACCGGAGAAACTGAAGTCGAGGCTGTCCTTCTCCTTAAGGGCGACCGGGAACTCGTAGCACGCCGGGTCGCCATCCACCGCCGCTTTCGAGATAGCCGGACCACCGGGGAAGCCGAGCCCGAGCATCCGGGCGCCTTTGTCTAACGCCTCGCCAGCAGCATCGTCCAGAGTCTCCCCGAGCAGGCGCATCGAGCGGTCGGACGCCACGGAGTAGAGAGCCGTGTGTCCGCCAGAAGCGACCAATGCGACGAAAGGTGGCTCCAATTCCAGGTCGGCTAGGTACGCGGCGGCGACGTGTCCTTCGAGATGGTCCACCGGGACGAGCGGGAGCCTCCGGGCGTAAGCGAGCCCCTTGGCCGCGGCGACCCCGACGAGCAACGCGCCGATGAGACCTGGGTTCGTCGTAACGGCCACGCTACTTATGTCGTCCAGGGTTGCTCCCGCCTCATCCAACGACTTCTCGATGACGCCGTCGATACGTTCGAGGTGGGCGCGGGACGCCACTTCGGGAACGACGCCGCCGTATCTTTCGTGCTCGGTCTGGGTGTGTACGACGTTCGAGAGCGCCCGCCGACCGTTGGGCTCGACGACGGCGGCGCAGGTATCGTCGCAGGAAGTTTCGATAGCGAGGATCACACCGCATATGTTACCGCCCCGTGGACTAACAGTTTCGACTCCGCAATGCGCCGAGGAGTTCGTAAGATGGCGGGTTATACTGGTTGGTGACTATGCGGACTTTTTCTTTATTATTCGCCTTTATAGCTCTGGTGTTGCTGGCGCAGTTTTTGATCTACGTGATCCGCGGCCCGGTAGACCCGATCATCGCGACGGCTATATTCGTGAGTTTCCTGCTTTGCCTGGCCCCGGCTCTCTACCTCTTGAAACCATTCGAGCGCCCCGACGGAGACCCTCGCAAGCGCGATAAACGCGAGAAGCCTCCTAGAGATCCAAGGTCATGAGCAACGCGTCTTCGTTGCCGTAATAACGGCGTTTGAGCCCAACCGTGGCGAAACCCATGGAGTCGTAGAGCGTGCGGGCCGCCTTGTTGCTCGGGCGCACCTCCAGGTAGACACGAAGGGCGTCGGGATGCGTAGCGAGAGCCGCCTCCATAAGGGCGCGGGCGTATCCTCGGCGGCGATGCTCCGGGCGAACCGCGAGCGTCATGACGTGCAACTCGTCCGCCACGCGTTTCACCCCGACCTGTCCCAGTATCTCCCCATTCTCCTCCAGGACGAAGTAAGCGCTGGAGGGGCTCTTCAATTCTTCGCGCCAGATCTCCTTTCTCCACGGACGCTCCAGGCTTACGGCGTCTATCTCAAGCGCAGCCGGCAAGTCCTCCGGGACCATCCGGCGGGCGACGGGACGCATCAAGCCCGACTCCACGGATTCAGGTCCCGCCGCACTTCGGCGTCCGGCTCCCGCATGTAGAACGGCGCCACCAGCGAAGCCTCAACGGGACTAAGATCCGCCGACATTACGTGTCCGCTTGCCGTTACCCGATGCAGCGGCGAGCCACCCGGCGGTATGTAACCAAGAGCAGAGAGCGACTCCCGGTAGCGCAACGCCCCGTCACCCACGAGAAGAGGACCGCCCTCGACCGACAGTTCCTCCGGGCGAGCGCAGAAAACCTCTCCAGCTTCTCCCTCCTTCGTGAAACGCTGCGCGAAGACCTGATACCTACGGGCGTCCACCACGGCCAGCACGCCGCCATCAGGTGGGCTGACCGGCAGTGCGGGAGCGGCGAGCGCCGCCAACGTCGAGTTTGTAGACAGAGGAATTCCACTGCCAAGAGAGAGGGCGCGGGCGGTCGAGACGGCTATGCGGATGCCGGTGAAAGTACCGGGACCCACGCCTACCAGTATCCGCCCAACGGAGTCGAGGTTCTCTCCTGAAAGGTTCAGAACAGCGTCCACCGCCGGAAGCAACGCTTCGGAACCTCCGCGAGAATAGACTGAGGCTTCGGCCAGGACTTCCCGGCCTCCGTTCTCGAGGTCTACTCGGGCGAGGGCGACCGTGACCGTCGGGGTCGAGGCGTCGAGGACGAGGATCAGCATTGCTACGAGGGCTCCATCACAGACGCTCCGCCACCGGGCCGGAGAGACGCATCCGGCGGGTGGTTGGGGTCTGGTGCAGGATCTCCACGACGCTCGGGATTTCGAGCAACCCGAGGGCCGGTTCCGCCCACTCTATAAAGGTCACGGCATCAGGCTCCAGGTAGTCGTCGAGCTCCAGCGCATCCCGGCTCTCAAGCCCTTCTATCCTGTAGAGGTCGAGGTGGTTCACCGTTACCTCCCGCTCTTTTAGGAAGCCTCTGTAGCTCCGGGCGAGTTGGTATGTCGGGCTCGTCACACGCTCCTTTACGCCCATCGCGCCGAGGGCGGCCCGAACGAAGGTCGTCTTTCCCGCGCCGACTTCTCCGGACAGCACGATCACGCTTCCAGGCTCCAGTAGGCCGGTTATTCGGGCGGCGAGTGCTTCGAGCGTGCTCTGATCCAGGTCTCCACGTTCCAACGAAGTCTCCGGCGGGACCTTCCCCGACGCCCCTACCAGAGCCCCGGCTGGAGAGGTTCGCGTTCAGCCGCCGAGGTGCGGGGGATGTTGAGGGTCTCGTAGGTCGAGGGACGTTCGGAGGAGAGTAGCTCCGGCAGGCGTGAGAAATCTGAGAGGAGTAGGGCGCGGTCGGCCGGCACGTACAGCGCCTTGCCGAGCGCGAGCGTCGGGAAGACGTAGCGACCGTCGAGCGGCACGGCACGTCCCCGGATGCGCGAGAGTGGCTCCTTTCGTCCCGTCAGGACGCGGCTCGCGAGGTCTCCCATCGCCACGACCACTTTCGGATCCACGGCTTCTAGTTGGGACATTAGGTAGGGGCGGCAACTGCTGATCTCACCTGGTTTCGGCGTCCGGGGAACCGCGCCCGGCGGCCGGCACTTTACGAGGCTCGTCAGGTAGACTTTCTCCCGGTCGATGTTGAGGGAAGAAAGCAACCGTCCGAGAAGTATCCCGGAGGCCCCGCGAAAAGGCTTCCCTTCCTTATCTTCGTTGAAGCCTGGTCCTTCGCCGACGATGAACAACTCGGCGTTGAGCGGCCCGTCCCCGAAGACGACCTGCGTCCGGGAGTTGCGAAGACCGCACTTCGTGCAGCCTAACGCCTCTTTCTGAGCCTCGGCGAAATCCACCGGCCCCTAGTACGCCTCGGTCTCCGGAAGGATGGCGCCCAGGACGAAGTAGCCGATCAGGACCGGTATTACGCTGAACCCCGGAATGATGACCGCGACTATGGCCGTCACCAGGCGGACCATGTTCGGGCTCCAGCCGTAGCTGTGGGCGATGCCGCCGCACACACCGAGGATCCAACGGTCCCGCTTCGCGCGTTTTATGTTCATATCTCCTCCTCCGGCTCCTGTAACCTGTCTACCTATCTTCAGAGCCTTCTCGAAGTCTCTTCTGAGCCAATGGGATCATATCTCCAAAGACTCCTCTTGTCATGACCCCGAAACCCTCGAAGCTCCCCTCCTATCGTCCTCCGACCGGGAAACTCTGTCCAGATACCGCATCGCATCCTCCTGATCCAGGCCGCGAGACCGGAGCAGCCGCAAACGGCTCGCGGCGTACCCGGCATCAGCCGGCGAGAAGCCAAACGTCTCCGAAAGCCGCCCGTAGTCCGGCTCCTCGGGCGACGCCTGCTCCCGGTAAGCGGCGAGGAACTCCAGGCAGAGTTCGCGGTGACGCTCTATGTGCTCTTCTTTCAAGCGCGGCCCGCGGGCGGCGAGCCGGTCGGACCACGAGAGGACTGCCAGCTCCTCCCCGAAAGGCCCGACAGCCCGGATGAGCCTCTCCGGCGGGTAGTCTGAGTGAGGACTCGCCATAAAGCCGATCTTGAGGTGAAGGGCTGTGATGGTGGCGGCGAGGTCCGTGAGAGACGCTGAAAGTCCCAGACGTTGGCAGATGCGGTGGGCGAGGGCGGCGCCTAAAGAGTCGTGTGCGACGAAGAGGACTCGTCCATCCACCTCGCCTCTGGTAACGGGTTTGGCGATGTCGTGGAGCAGGGCGACGACCCGCAGGTCTCCGGCCAGTTCCGGGCCGACCCGCGTCCCGAGTACGGGTTCCTCGATCTCCCGATCCACGCCCCGGATGACTTCCAGGGTGTGATCCAGTACGTCCAGGTGATGAAAGGGACCCTGCTCCATCCCCTCCGCAGGATCCAACTCAGGCGCCAACTCCCGCAAGCGACGAACATCCATCGGAGGCGCAAGCGCCCCAGCGAGCGCTTCGGTGAGCGCCTCGTGGACGTTCAACGCCGGGTCTGGCGCCGCCGCGTCTTTGCTCTTTTACGGCTCGTGTTCGGGTTGTAGCGGCCCTTCAGAGTACCGGCCTCTCCCTCCTCGGAGTCGTCGGCGGTACGTACGGGCTTGCCGCCTTTGCCGCTCTTTCCCTTCTTTTCAGCCTTGTACTTCGCCAGCCGGTCGGCCCGACGCTTTTCGGAGAAGGCGAATACGAAGGCGAACAGGAAGAAGAAAAAGACCCCGTTGAGGGCGAGAGAGAAATACTCCTGTTGGCTCTGGATACCGAACCTGTTCGGGAAAGCCCGATCGAGGACGTAGATCAGGACGAACCACACGACCACGAATATCGCGGCCTTTTTGAAGGCGGGTTTCCAGTTGAGATCCTTAAACATGCGCGTAGCTCCTCTCGACGCGCCGGGGATTGACCCCGGTCGTTATTTCGTAGTTTATCGTGCCGGCCAACTTCCCGAGTTCCTCGGCCCCGATGCACACACCACCCTGCTCCCCGAGTAAGACTACCTCATCCCCCACCTCGACCGAACCGTCTACCCCGAAAACGCAAGCATCCATCGTAACCCGTCCCAGCAAAGAGCGCCGCAAGCCCCGGACGAGCGCCGACGCCCGGCCCGAGAGCGCCCGCCGGTAGCCCTCCGCGTACCCTACCGGCACCA
>JBBPZK010000282.1:0-8778 GCA_038199155.1 Rubrobacterales bacterium
CTCGGGTCGCTGAAGATCGTCGTATATGAGCTATCAGTCGGGTTCTGAGGGAGGATCGTCGGGGGCGAAGCGAAAAGCTCCGCCTTGGTGACGATGCTCATCTTGAACACCCAGAGCAGCGGGAACAAGCTCACGAGCACGAACCCGATCAGGAACACGTAGAACAGTACCTCGTTCAGCGTGTTGCCGCCGCTCTTTCCCTTGCCGGCTGTTGCGGTTGCCATATATCTACTCCTCCGTGGAAGTCTGCATGCCGAGTACCTTAATAAAGAAAAGCGCAACCAAGAACGCCGTCACGAAGATGAAGACCGCCGCCGCATTCCCGGTAGCGTACTGCAACTGGGTGATCTTCACACCCTCGTAAACGTAGGTGCTGAGCGATTCCAATTGATGGTTGCTCAAGACCCAGAACAGGTCGAAGACCCGGTAGGAGTCGAGCGTTCGGAACAGCACCGCCACCAGTATCGAAGGCTTTAGCAGCGGCAGCGTGATCTGGAAAAAGCGTTGGATGACATTCGCACCGTCTACTCTGGCCGCCTCGTACACGTCGCCCGGTATCGTCTGCAACCCCGCAAGTAAGAGCAGCGCCATGAAAGGTGTTGTCTTCCACACGTCTACCAGGATGGCCCCTATCAGGAGCAACGTACTATTGGAGAGTATCGGCTGGTTGATGAGGCCGAGGGTATTCGCCACGTAGTTTATGATCCCGACCTGATCCTGGAACATCAGCCGCCACATCGCTGCCGAGATGACCGTCGGAAACGCCCACGGCACCAGTATAGCCGCCCTTACAAGCCCCCGACCCCGAAACGCCCGGTTTATGGCGAGCGCTATGGCGAGACCGATAATAAACTCGATGAACACGCTCACCACCGTGAAGATCAGGGTGTTCTTGAGTCCGCTAAGGAAACTGCTGTCCTGGAACACATTGATGTAGTTCTGGAGCCCGACAAACGGGCCGGTCAGTACAGGGGTCGCCTGATGGAGACTCAGCCACACCGAAGAGACAATCGGGATCAACGCCACGACCAGGATAATGATCAGAACGGGCAGCACCATATAGTAAGCCGTGCGCCGCTCGGGGTTGCCAAACTCTTCTCTTAAGAACCCTCGGCTCTTCTTCCTATCCGCCGATGATGTCACACTCTATCTCCTTTTTTAGAAGTCTCCGGCGGCAGGAAGTATCCCTCCCTGTCGCCGGAGACTTCGCTGAAGACACTACGCACCGCTTCCCTGTTTGATGATCTGCTTGAGTTGTGTCTGCAACGTATTGGCGGCCTTCGTAGGAGTAGTGGAGCCCTTGAGTGAGGCGTTGAACTGCTCCTGCATCTTCAACGACATATCCGAGTAGTAAGGCGAGATCGGCCTTGGCACCGTACTATCGAGAGCTTCCGGCGCCAGCTTTATCACCGGTACGTTGTTGAGGATCTCCTTGTCGTTGTAGAGTGCCTTGAGCGTCGGTAGGAAGGCCCCGTTCAAGGCCCGGAATTTCTGCTGCTTGGGTGCCGTGGCGAACTTGACGAACTCGTAGGCCGCATCCTGTTTCTGTGAGTTGTTGTTAATGTAGAAGTTCCATCCGCCGAGCCCGCTAACGCTCTTACCGCTAGATCCCGAACCAGCCGGCAACGGGGCGACACTCACCTGATCCAGTTTTATCTTCGACGACTTGGGGTCCGAGATCAACCCGTACATATACGGCCAGTTTCGGGCGAAGACCGCGTCCCCGTTGAGGAAGGCCGTCTGCGTCTCCTGCTCGGTGTAGGTAGAAACTGCTTTCGGGGCTACGCCGCCGGCGATCATGCTGTGCTCGGTCTTTAGACCATTCACGGAGTCGGAACCGTCAATGGTGACCTTGTTCGAGTCGCCGGGGGCCAGGACGCTGCCGCCGTTGCTCGCTATGTACTCGACGCCGTCCACGACCCCGCCCTCGTACTGCGCACCCTGGAAGACGAAGCCGTACTTGGTGCCGGAATCTTGCATGACTTTCTTGGCCTGCATCTTCAACTCGTCCCAGGTCTTTGGCGGTTCGTTGAAGCCACTCTTCTTCAACAGATCCTGTCGGTAGTAAAGCATCCCGGCGTCCGTGAACCACGGCACGCCGTAGACCTTCCCGTTGTAAGTATTGGACTGTATGGGACCGTCGAGGAACTTCTTGCGCTCGCTCTTCGGGAAGCGGTCCGAAAGGTCGGCGATCCAGCCGTTTGCCGCGAACTGGGCGGGCCAGATGACGTCGCCCCCGATCAAGTCTATGTCCGCGCTCCCGGCCTGGAACTGGGTACGAAGCTGGTCGAAGTACTGGCCGGTGTCGGCGGACATCGTGCGGTACTTGGCTTTGTACTTGCCCTGCTTATTGAACATCTTCACTAGCTTCGTGAGGCTGCCGGAGTCATCAGGACCGAAAGAGAAGATGAACTGGTTCTTGCCTCCGCTGCTCCCGCTACCGCCTCCACCACATCCCGCCGCGCCAAGCACCACCGCGCCGGCCAGCCCGGTGCCACCAGCTTTCAAGAATTTGCTCCGGCTGATCTTCTTTCCCTCGGACGCTTTTAACCTCTCGCCCGTTCCCTCACCTTGATTCTGCGTCATCTACTAAACTCCTCCTATCTGTTCCCTTTTACACAAACCATGAGCTTCCCGGATCCCACATTATCAGGTACCTCATTTTCTCCGCCGCCCGAAGGACGAAACGGAGGAACATCTTATTCTTCTCGAATTGCACCTCCACCCCGAGGTTAGATTCTCTAATGAATCGTTTTACCATAATGACATTGACTTCGTTCCGCGTCAAGTGCGGGATGCGGTTCTAGTATCATAGCGGGGGTGGATACTGGAGAAAACGGGGTGAGGGTGAAACGGTCTCCGACTATCGGCGACGTTGCGAGGCGGGCCGGTGTCTCGCCGACCACGGTGTCGTTCGTTCTAAACGACGTGGGCGGCAGCAGCGTCTCGGC
Source organism: Rubrobacterales bacterium (assembly GCA_038199155.1). Taxonomy (GTDB): domain Bacteria; phylum Actinomycetota; class Rubrobacteria; order Rubrobacterales; family Rubrobacteraceae; genus JBBPZK01. The sequence continues at coordinate 2,952 of JBBPZK010000282.1, forward strand.
GCCGACGAGGGAGCGTGTCAGGAGGTCGATACAGGACCTCGGCTACCGGCCGAACGTCGCGGCGAAGCTCTTGCGCGAGAGCAGGTCACACACCATAGGCTTCGTTACGGATGAGATCGCCTCGACGCCTTTCGCCGGTGGGATCATCGAAGGTGCCCAGGACGCGGCTTGGGAGAACGGTAAGATCCTCATGATCGTCAACACCGGACGCAACCGAAAAATGGAAGAACGCGCCGCCGAGATGATGTTGGAACGCAGGGTGGAGAGCATAATCTACGCCACGATGTTTCATAAGGCCGTGGAACCGCCGAAGGGCTTCCGCGAGGTACCCGCGATACTGCTCGACTGCTACTCGGAAAGCGGAGATTGGCCCTCCGTGGTCCCGGACGAAGTGTCAGGCGGGCGAACGGCCACGGAGGCCCTCCTCGCAAAGGGCCACGAGAGGATAAGTTTCATAAACCTTCCCCCCGGCTCACCCGCCGCGGCCGGTCGTCTGGAAGGCTACGGACAGGCGCTTAAAGCTCGCGGGCTGGTCTTGAACACAGATCTAGTCAGGTATGGGGATGGGAGATCAAGCGGCGGATACATGGGCGCCCTGGAATTGATGCTGGCCGCCGAACCTCCGACGGCTATATTTTGCGGCAACGACCCGACGGCAATGGGCGCGTACGAGGCGCTCAAGGAACTCGGGCTCTACATCCCGCAGGATGTGGCCGTAGTCGGTTTCGACAACCAGACGCTCATCGCGGACCAACTGCGACCACCGCTCTCCACCGTCGCGCTCCCACACTACGGGATGGGACAGTGGGCGGTAAATTACCTCATCGAACACGCCGGGTCCGGAGAGCCGCCGCCGGTCCAGAGCACGCTCGATTGCGCTTACATAGAGCGCGAATCAGTCTGAGCATACCGCAACGTTGACTCCATATTCGGCGCCCGACAGGACTTACGAACTGCTGGAAGGCGCCCACCGGCGCGACATCGAGGTGATCGCTGTCTTCGTCCCCAACCACACCGCCGACGAGCACCCTTAGCGCGCGGAGTCACGCTTTTCTCGCGACAACCCGAAGAGAGACCGGTAAGTCTGGCGGGAGCCCAGATGAGAACGGCGCGGCCCGCTAGACAACTGGGAAAGCATCTTACCCGCTCCGATACAATCGCGAGACCACGATTCTACGATTTCTATTCTTTGCCCATCGTCGGGCTTGCCAAAGACTCTTAAATAATCGCCTCCTCGCTCTCAGGGTCGAAGAGACGGATCTTGGTCGGGTCTATGACGAGGCGCATCTTATCGCCCCTCCTGGCCGTGCTCTCCGCCGATATACGTGCGACCATCATGTCGTCCGAACCTTCCGGGGAGCCGCCTTCATCAGTGTCGCCGCCCTCGTCGTCGCTCATCGCGCTCAGGCTGTCCAGGCGGGCGGCGTGCTCTTTTGAGATTGAGAAGTAGACGTACTTCTCGCTTCCCATGCTCTCTATGACCTGCGGGTCAACGTCCATCGTGCTTTCTTCACTGCCCTCGATGACCGAAGCCTCTTCGACCCCGGCGTCCTCAATGTGCTCCGGACGGATGCCTAGCACGACCTCTTTGCCGACTAGCTTGTCCGGGCTCTTGCCCCTCTCCTCGGCTTCACCGATCGCCTCGCGGGAGAGCGGGAGCACGGTATTGCCGAACTTGGCGGCCAGCCCACCGTCATGCTTCTCCAAACGCGCCATGATGAAGTTCATCGCTGGGGAGCCTATGAAGCCGGCGACGAACACGTTGACCGGGTGATCGTACATCTGCTGCGGGGTGGCGACCTGCTGCACCTCGCCGTCCTTTAGGACCACGATCCTATCCGCCATCGTCATGGCCTCGGTCTGGTCGTGGGTGACGTAGATGGTCGTCGTGCCGATGCGGTTGTGGAGCTTGGCGATCTCCGTGCGCATCTGGACCCGGAGCTTCGCGTCCAGGTTCGAGAGCGGCTCGTCCATCAGGAACGCCTTCGGCTCCCGGACTATCGCCCGCCCGAGCGCCACCCGCTGCCTCTGACCACCGGAGAGCGCCTTCGGCTTCCTGTCCAAAAAGTGCTCGATCGAGAGGACGCGGGCCGCCTCTTCGACGCGGTTGTTGATCTGGCTCTTCTCCATCTTCTTGAGCTTGAGCGCGAAACCCATGTTCTCCCGCACGTTCATGTGCGGATACAGCGCGTAGTTCTGGAAGACCATCGCGATGTCGCGCTCGCGGGGCGGCAGGTCATTCACCACGTTGTCCCCGATGAATACCTTGCCCCCGCTGATGTCTTCGAGACCGGCGATCATCCGCAGCGCGGTAGACTTACCACAACCCGAAGGCCCGACGAAAACCACGAACTCCCCATCGGGGATGTCCAGGTTCAAGTCCCTCACCGCCGTCACGTCTCCACCGTAGACCTTGGTGACCTCTTCCAGGGTAACTTCAGCCATCCTGTTTCCTCCTTCTAGCTCGAACCGGAAAAACCCGGAACGCTTCCCAATCACCCTTATACCTTATTTTATTCTACCTTATCTCGTCGCACCCTTGCAGAGATAATAATTCTCCTTGACCTTCATGATGCGTCCAACCGACTCCCGGATACTCTCCCGCGATATCTCCCCGGACCTGACCGCCGCGAGCACGGCATCATAGGCGTCGGCCTGCTGTTGTGGCGGGCTGGAGATAACGAGCATGTCCGCACCGGCCACGACCGCCTCTACCGCCGCCCGAGACGGTGGATCTCCGCCGTTGGCGCCCTTCATAGCCAGGTCGTCCGTGACGATAATCCCGTCGAACCCGAGGTCCCGGCGCAGTAGCTTTATGGCGGCGGGCGAGAGGCTGGCCGGGCGGTTCGGGTCTATGGTGGGATAGAGCAAGTGTCCGACCATAACCATCGGCACTCCGGCTTTTACGGCGGCCCGAAACGGCGGCAGGTCGTAGGATTCCACCTCCGGCATGTCGTGATCCACGACGGGAAGTCCGAGGTGCGAGTCAGTGTTCGCCGGTCCGTGGTTCGGAAAGTGCTTGGCCGCCGAAACCACGCCCGCCTGCCTGAAACCCTCGACGGATGCCGCACCCATCTCCGAGACGAGCTTCGGGCCGCCGCCGAAAGAACGGTCCCCGATGGCGGCCCCAAAACCAGTATCCACCACCGGGGCGAAATCCGTGTTGACGCCCGCTCGGAGTAGCTCACGGCCCATCTCTCTAGCGATATCGTGCGCTTTTCGCGGATCGCCTCCGCTTCCGACCTCGGCTGCCGCCGGCTCCGGCGCCACCCAGGGAGCGTGAGAGATCCTGCCTCCCTCCTGATCGGCAGCCACGAACAGCGGGACGGCTGGCTCCGTTTGGGTGGCGAGGCGTTGGAGGGAGGAAGTCAGGGCTTTCGTCTGCTGCTCGCTTTGCATGTTGTAACTAAAAAGAAGCACGCCCCCGACGTTCCGTTCCCGGATCATCTTCTCTATGTAGTAGTCGGGCTCCGTGCCGCCGACGCTCACGATAAACATTTGCCCAACCTCGTCCCGCAAGCTCATCTTCCTCCCTCCGCAAGCATTCTTTTTACCGGGAGTCTTCGCCGGTCTTTGGACGGTAGTCCTGGCTGTGGTCTTACCCGTATTCTCGACGACCTTTGTTGAGTTTTCGGATGCCTGTGAGCGGTTTCCGTCGCTCGCGCATCCGGCGAGCCCCAGCAGGATGAGCAACGCAACCGTGAAGCGAAGGGTCGGTAAGGCTGATTCGGGTTTCACGGGTCCCGGCGGCCATGCTCTCCAAAAAGGCATGGGCGGCAGTTTACCGCTGATAGGGCGTCGGGGCTCGGGTATCCTTCTTTGAGATGATCGAACTGAATTACGAGTCCGGCACCCTCATCGCGACCGCCACGGGCGGCGAAACGCCTCCGGAACCTTTCGTGTGGGACGGTCGCACGGAGCAGTGGCGCGCCCCGGCGAACGCCTACCGGGAGACGGTGCTCGCCCTTCGCGAATCGGGCATTCCTCACAAAGACGGGGCGGCATCCTTCGAGAAGCTCTCCCTGGAGTCACGCGTCTCGATGGAACCGCGCCCTTACCAGCGAGAGTCGCTGACGGCCTGGCGGCGAGGAACAGACGTTTCGGCGGGTTTGCGCGGCGTCGTGGTGCTGCCGACCGGGGCGGGCAAGACGGCGGTGGCGGTCCGGGCGATAGAGAAGACCGGGCGGAGCGCGCTCGTCGTCGTGCCCACCCTCGCCCTGCTCAAGCAGTGGTACTCGATCCTCTCGGACGCCTTCGGCTCGTCGGTGACGGTCGGTCTACTCGGCGGCGGGTACCACGAGGTCACGCCGCTGACGGTCACGACCTACGACTCGGCCTACATCCACATGGAGCGTTACGGCGACCGGTTCGCGCTCGTGGTCTACGACGAAGTCCACCACCTGCCCGCGCCCAAAAACGCGATCATACCGAAGATGATGCTCGCCCCCTATGCCCTCGGCCTTACCGCCACACCAGAACGGCCCGATGGCGGTCACGACCTCCTGCCGGATCTTTGCGGGCCGATCGTCTACCGGCGCTCGCCCGAAGACCTGGCCGGTACCTACCTCGCATCCTACGAACTGATCCGTCTCCCAATAGAGTTGACCGCCCACGAACGACACGAATATGCCGAAGCCGACGCCGTGTACCGGGACTTCTTGCAGAAACATCGCCTGCCCATGCGCTCGCCCGAAGACTGGCAGCGGTTCATCATGGTCGCGGCGACGAGCCATTCCGGGGGACGGGAGGCGCTCCTCGCGGCGAGGAGGCGGCGGGAGATACAGGCGGCGGCTACCCGCAAGGGAGCGACGCTCGAGAACCTGCTCCGGCGGCACTGGGAGGATAGGTGCATCGTGTTCGCGAAGAGCGTGGAAGAGGTTTACGCCCTCAGCCGGCGGTTTTTGATCCCCGGCATTACATACGAGACGCTGGCGCGGGAGCGAAAGGAGATCCTGGACCGTTTCCGCGAGGGCCGCTACCGGACCATCATCGCCTCGGATGTCCTGAACGAGGGTGTGGACGTCCCGGACGCGAACGTCGCCGTCATCCTCGCCGGGAGCGCCTCCCACCGCGAATACGTCCAGCGCCTCGGGCGCATCCTCCGCCCCAGAGAAGGAAAGCGCGCCCTCCTCTACGAGCTCGTCACCTCCGCGACCGGCGAAGAATTCACGTCCCGCAGGCGGCGCGAGGCGCTCGTCTAATGCTCCGGGGCGAGCACGTCATGGCCCGCGTGGCGCGTGGAAACCTGGTGCCGCACCGACTCTCACCCGACGACGGACGGGCGCTCGCGGTCGCCGGAGAACTATGCGACCTCTACGCCGCCCACGAAGGCAAACCTCGTTACGGGCTGGAGCAGGAGTTGACGGCGGCCGAAGAAGAACTCGGGCCGGGTCTCGACGTTCGGAGGGGGTTCAAGATCGTGCGGGCGCTCGCGAAGCTACTCGAAGAACGCTCCGAATGGGCTCCCCCGACCGACGCAGACCCTTACACCGTCCGAACCAGGATCTTCGAGCTCGCCTCCGCCCTGCCGGAGTTCCCATCAGCGGAGCCAGGATTGCTCGATACCGTATCCCGAGATGACGTACTCTCTCAAGTGTCGCGGGAGACGAAGCTCGCAGACCCGGTCTTACTCATGTACGCCGACCGCCAGGGAGCCCAACTACTCGGAGAATTCGAGAAGCCGTCACCGGGAGCGTTGATAGACCGCTACAACGTGGCGCAGGTGCAGGGGGTTCTGTACTCGGCGCGAGAACTGACTTTGGACCTCGGCTCGGGGGCCGACGCCGGACTCGTTTTTCATTACATCAAGCTGTTCGGTTTGATCTAC
>JBBPZK010000283.1:0-4068 GCA_038199155.1 Rubrobacterales bacterium
AACGAGCTAGTCAGCCGATCAGCACTTCAGCTTTTTGGTGTCTTGCTCCTCTGAGAGCAAGACACCATTTCTTTGTTGCCGGCTTCGTCGCTAGCTTGGGAGCACGACGTGTTTCCGAGGCGACGTTTGAGCCGAACTATCCGTGCCGATCGGCTGACTAGCCGACGTGCTGACCAGCTTAGTTCTCCCTTAGCTCCAGGCGTTCCTTTATTATCTGCCGGTAGACGTCCGCGCCGACCGCGCCTGGGATGAGCAGGGCGTCGTCGACCACGACCGAGGGGATGCCGTTCACCCCGATGCTCACGGCCTCGGTGTGCTCGGCGAAGACTTCGTTCTCGAAATCCTGTCCGTTTTCGGTGATCCTGCGCCGGAACTCGGCGACGTCGATGCCGGCTCGCCCGGCCACGTCGTCCAGGATATCGGGGTCGGAGATCGTACGGTTCTCGTTGAAGTATGCCTCCATGACCTCGAGGTGGAACCTGTGAAACGCCTCTTCACCGAAGGTGGTGGCGGCCTTGCCAGCGACGAGCGCAGGTACGCTGTGGCTGGGCGGCTGGTTCTCCGTGGCCCAGACGGTAAAATTGCCGGACTCCGGTTGTGAAGCGGGCGTCAGCCAACTCTTGGTGTACTCGCGGTGCTCCTCCACGCTGCGCGGGTGCGGCGATGGGCGCAGCATGAAGCTCTTCCAGACGACCTCGACGGTATCTTCGAACTCGGACGCTATCTTTTCGAGGCGCACGGCCCCGTTAAAGCACCACGGTCAGAGGTAGTCCGAGTAGACGGTGAACTTTACGGGATCTTCTATCATCGTTGCTCCTTTTCGTGCTTGGGAATATCCTACGCAACGTAAGACTACTAGATATCCGAAAAACAGAGGGCGAACCTTTTGGTTAGCGGGGGCTTTCTCCGGCAGCCTTCTCTTCTTTCTCTTCGCGGAAGAGCATGCAGGTGGTCGTGGCGTGGCCGTAGAGCTTGCCGGCTTCGTCCATCAGGCGGGCCTCGGCGGTCGCGATGCGTCCCCCGACGTGGATTGTTTTTCCCTCGCACCGCAGGCGTCCGGTGCTGATGAAGATCGGACGAAGCAGGTTGACCTTTAGTTCCAGGGTGGTGTAGCCGGCCCCGGCGGGCAGGGCGGAGTGGACGGCGCAGCCCATCGCGGAGTCGAAGAGGGTCGCGGCGAGTCCGCCGTGAACAGTGCCGAGCGGGTTGTAGTGATACTCGGCCGGTAAGCACTCGAAGACGACCCGCCCTTCTTCGACCTCCGAGGCCGAGAAGCCCATGAGGTCGGCCATCGGCGGGGCAGGCAACTCCCCGGAGGCCATGCCTCGCAAGTATTCGAGCCCGCTCATGCGTTTCAGAACCCCGGCCCCGAGAGCGGGGTCCTTCCAGGTCACCGTGCGGCTGCGCTCGTTTTGCAGGTCCATACTCTCGCTCCTTTTCACCGGCCGGGCAGTTTGGCATACTCACCATGATATATTCGCTAGGTAGTTTTGGGCGGGGTAGAAAGGGAGGGTTCTCCGGGATGGTAGACGCAAGCATCGGACAGAAAGCGCCGGACTTCGAGTTGCCGGACCAGGAGGGGATTCCGTGGAACCTTTCGGGGCAGCTCATTACGGGACCGGTGGTGCTGATCTTCTACAGAGGGAACTGGGCTCCGTACTGTAACGGGCAGTTGGTCGCCTTCGCCAGGGAGTACGAGAAGTTCGAGCGTCGCGGCGTGCAGGTTGCGGCAATAAGCGTGGACCCGCCGGAGGCAAACGCGGAGATGGGCGGCAAGCTGCTGCTTCCTTTTCCGGTACTGAGCGACGCGAGAGGAGATCTCTGCCGGATCCTGGGCTTGTGGGACGAAGAAGAACGGTTGGCAACACCCTCCATCGTCATGATTTCCAAGTCGATGGAGATAGAGTACGTGTATGTCGGTGAAGACTTCTCGGACCGCCCGGAGAACGAAACGGTCTTCGCGGCGTTGGATAAACTCAACAGCCCGGTTGGCGGCCCAGTCGGCGATGAGCCCAAGGTTCGGCTACAGGCCGGAGAAGCCGCCAGAGAGACCGTGCGTCCGGATCGGGAGGCCATATCTCTGGACCAGCTCTTTACCTACTACGAGGGGACCTATTTCGCCACGGTCGCGATCAAAAAGCGTCTCGGGGGAATAGGCTTCGGGAGCGGCAAGGCCATCCGGGAGACCGAACGCTACCAGAAGATGATCACGAGGCACAGCGAGGCTATCCGGCGGACACTAGAGCTGAGGAGTTAGCTTCCGGTTGGGCCGACCGCACCGGGAAAACCGGATGTTCTTGATCTTCGCCCCCTCCACCTCTACCCCGGAGTACGTCGGGCAACAGCGCATCGTGGAGAACAACACCACCGGCTTCGAAGACCGCGACCTGATGACGATGAGCCTCCTCGAAACCAGAAACAACATCCCGGAAAGAGCGGCGGCTTTGAGAGAAGAGTACGGCATCGGAAGTGGGCGGTTCACAGTCATCCTCGTCGGCAAAGACGGCGGGGAGAAATTTCGCTCCGGGGAGCCGGTCTCCGCGCGAGACTTATTCGGACGCATCGACGCCATGCCGATGCGCCGCCGGGAGATGCGCGACCGTCGAGAACGCGAGGCTTGATCCTCCGGTTTTTTCCACACCGCCTGGGGCCACGAGCCCACCCGGATAGTATATTTGTCTGGTTGCGTTGGCCGGATAGCGAGTGGAGCGAGGGTTCCGGGTGGAGCTGTTTTTCGAGCGTACCGATGAGGGCCTGCGGGTTCGCGCACCGTGGCGGCTACTCTTGCAGTGGGCCATTTTCGTGGCGATCTTGCAAGTCGCGTTGGGTTTCCTGGTAGCGGGATGGCTCTTCTTTGGTTCAGGGAAAGTCCCGGCTACCGGCGATGTCGTGAAGGGACCAGCGGCAGCTTTTCTTATCAGCAGCCTCGCTTCCCTGGTAGCGGCGGTTTTGAGCGTATGGGCGGCAGGGCGCTTCCTCGACCGGCGCCCTTTTGCAGGCTTCGGCTTCCACATTAGCGGCGGTTGGTTCATGGACTTGGCGTTCGGTCTTGGTCTGGGGGCGCTACTGATGACGGGTGTCTTCCTGACGGAGCTTGGCATGGGATGGGCCTCTATCGAGGGAACTTTCCAATCGTTGGAGCCGGGAAGTCTGTTCCTGGTGGGTCTCATGGTACCGATCGTGGGGTTTCTGTGTACGGGTCTTACCGAGGAGTTGGTGTCTCGGGGATACAGGCTTCGGAACCTGGCGGAAGGTTTTAACTTTCCCCTCATCGGACCCAGGAGGGCCATACTTCTGGCCTGGCTACTCTCCTCACTCTACTTCGGCTTGCGCCATGCTCCCAACCCGGATGCCACGGTTGTCAGCACGATCAACATAATGGTGGCTGGTCTTATGCTCGGTATCGGATACATCCTGACGGGAGAACTCGCTATCCCCATAGGATTGCACATAACCTGGAATTTTTTCGAGGGCAACGTTTTTGGCTTTCCAGTAAGCGGCATCGGTCCTTTTGGGGCGACGTTCGTCGCCACGAAGCAAGGCGGCCCGACGCTCTGGACGGGTGGCGGGTTCGGTCCCGAAGCCGGGCTGCTCGGCGTAGCCGCGACGCTCTTAGGCTGCCTCCTGATCATGCTCTGGGTCCGCTTCAGACGCGGCAAGGTCTCCATCCTAGCTTCCATCGCAGAACCTCCAAAGCCGCTCCTCCCGAACGGTAGCGGACCGGAGCAAACCTCCGGCTAGATCTCGCGTTTCAGAGGAGCGCGAAGGGTGGCGCCTGCCGGCTAGGCCCGGTTCATGAGCGCCTTGTAGGTCTGATGGAGGTGGTCCGAAAGTGTAACGGTCGCGAACACGGCGGCGACCAGCCGGGTGACGCGCGGGGCGAGAACGAGGCCGTAGGTAAAGAACGCGGCGACCCACTGCCCGAGGCAGAAGTGACACGTCAACAGCTCTCCCAAAGCGTACTGCAAACCCTTGCCACGCGGCTTCTCGTCCACGTGGGTGGTGCTGTCTTCCTCCTGGAACTCGGTAAACGGGGCGCGCAGGGGGCTGGTGACCGACTCGCGGGCT
>JBBPZK010000284.1:0-7903 GCA_038199155.1 Rubrobacterales bacterium
CCACCCGCGAATTCCTAAAAGCCGCGAGGGAAGCTGGAGACGCCCCCTGGAAGCACTTCAAGACCATGCGCAACACGACGATGAAGGTGCCGCTTTACGAGGACGTGGCGGCGCTTATCGGCATCCTGATCGCCGCTTCCGGCCTCTTTCTCTCCGAGATGACCGGCAGCCACCTCTTCGACGGGCTCGCCTCCATCTTCATCGGCATCCTCCTGGTCTTCGTCGCGATCAACCTCGGCTCCGACTCCCGCGAACTGCTGCTGGGCGCCGCGGTTCAGCCCGAGGACGAGAAGCGTCTGCGCGAGACGATAAATTCATTCCCGGAGGTCAACGACATCCTCCGCCTGCTCACGATGCACCTGGGACCGAGCACCGTGCTTGTCAACGCGGAGCTACACGTCGCCGACGGCCTCGATACGGACCAGATAGAAGACCTCCTGGAGCGGGTGACCCAGACTATAAACGACCAGGTCCCCGACGTGGCCCAGACTTTCCTGGAACTCCACTCGCCAGGTCACGTTGATGAGGCGCCCGGTGACTGACGCCTTCCGCCGCCTTCTCTAACGCGCCGGGACCAGGACTCGAAGCGCGCCCGGCAGCACCCGCGCCTCGAAGTGGCGTGTGGGCGAGAGCATCTCCCCGTCCACGTGGGCCGGGACTTCTTTGGCGAGGTCTACTTCTATCTCTCGCGCCCGCACGACGTGGACCTTCGGGTGCTTCGGGAGCGTGCCCCACAGCGCCAGCGGTATGAGCCGCAGGACTTCGCCCCGGCTCACTTCCTCGGACCAGATCACGTCGAATAACCCATCGTCCAGCCGCGAGTCGGGCGCCAGGTGAAACCCTCCACCGTAAGTCGTGCCGAGCGCGGCGGCGACCAGGATCGTCTTTGCCTTTATCATAGCGTCGCCGTCCAGCCGCAAGGTGGCCTCGTGGCATCCAAAGCCCGCGAGCAAACGCCCGACTGACCAGAGGTATCCTCCGAGTCCGCCGAGCCACTTCGGAGCCGCTGACACCCCCGCCGCGACCTCCGCGTCGAAGCCTATGCCGAGGCCGTTGTTAAAGAGGATGCCGTTGACCTCCCCGGCGTCTACGACGCGCACCTTCCCGTCTCCGGCGAGCATCTCCAGGGACTTTCGGAGCCGTGTGCCGACCCCGAGCGCCTTCACGTAATCGTTGCCGCTGCCGGCCGGAAGCACCGCCATCACCCTCTCCGTACCGACGCAGGCCGCCGCGACCTCGTGTACCGTGCCGTCACCCCCCACGGCGACCGTAAGCGAACCTTCCGGCAATTCGCGGACGATACGACCGGCGTGACCGGGGCCGTCCGTGACGTGCCAGACAGGCTCGACCCCACGCTCTTTCAAGAAGCTCGATATATGGTCCCGGCGGCCAAGGGCTCTACCCCTGCCCGCCGTCGGGTTCAAAACCAGATGTGCCTCTCGCCAGTGCATAGTTCGGTCCGTGGAGGATACCAGCGTCCGCCCCAACGCGCGAGCAGTTCGTCAGGAAGTCAGCTTGTCAACGGGTCAACTAGTCAGCCGGTCAGCTATTCAGGTTTTGTTGGGGTCACAGAATATCCTGTGCGCGTCGCGCGAAGCGTCGTGTTAGAGAAAACCGCCTCGAATAGTACGTCGAGCCTCTCCGCAAGGCTCCGCCACGAGCGCCTGATAAGCTGACCTGCTGAAATGCTGACAAGCTAAAACACTCTAGCGGGTATGATGGCGGGTAGATAGAATAGAGAACCGTATAGACGTACCCTCGAAAGGCGCGGTGTAATGAGTGGAAACAACTTTATAATGCTGGTGGTTATGATCCTTATACTACTCTTCATCATCGTGTCCATCGGACCGCTTGCCTCGGCCTTTATGTAACCCGCAGGCCTCAACCGTAGAGTAGACGACGCCGTCTCTGCCAAGCACGCTCCTCACCAACTCCAGTTTCTGCGCCACGAATCGCTTGCCCGGCGGTGTCGTGTCAGGGGACATCAGGGCCACCGGGCTACGGCTCCCGGCACGCCCGAGCGTGATGTGTGGCGTGTAAGCTCTACTCTCCCTCTCGAAACCGAGAGGTTCCAGGGCGTTCTCCACATCCCCGGCTAGAGACCGCAACTGCTTTTCGCCCCCTCCGACGCCGGCCCACAGGACTCGCGCTTTCTCCGCCGACGGGAAAGCCCCGAAACCGCCCGCTTCGATCTCGAAGGTCTCGTGTCTTGCCGCCACTTCCCGAAGAGTGCCGCCGACACCTGCCAAGTATTCTTCCCGGACTTCACCCAGGAACTTCAAGGTCAGGTGGACGTTCTCGGGCTTCGTCCAGCGGACCTCGCCTCTTATGTTCAGGTTCCGCGCTGTTCGGAGTAACTCTTTCCGGGTCTCCAGGGGTGGGAAGATGGCTATGAAAGTTCGCACGGTTTCTCTATTCGGGTTTACGGTTCTCGCGGCGGGCGGCGCGGTTGGAGATCAGGGCTGCCGTCGCCCCGGCGCCGACCCCGTTGTCCACGTTGACGACCGAGAGTCCGGGGGAGCAACTCTGGAGCATCCCGAGGATGGCGGCCGTCCCGTCCCCGCCGAGCCCGTACCCAGTCGAGGTCGGCAGGCCGACGACCGGGACGTCCACGAGAGCCGACACCACGCTCGGCAGCGCGCCCTCCATCCCGGCCGCCACGATCAGGCAGTCCGGGTCGAAGCTCTTTATCTCTTCCAGAGGCCGGACGAGCCGGTGGATTCCCGCGACCCCGATGTCGTGGAAGCTTCGCACTAAGACGCCCATCTCTTCGGCCACCGCGATCGCCTCCTCCAAAACCGGCAGGTCCGAGGTACCGGCGCTGATGGCGCACAGGCGTCCTCCCGTAGGCTCGGGCTCGCCTGAGCCCGCCACGAGCGCCCGGCCCGCGCGCCTGAGTTCGATGTCCGGCAGTAAGCGGCGCACCTCCGCCTCGTGGTCCGGGCCGGGACCGCTGATTATTACCCGCCCGCGTGATTCGAGTAGAGCCGCGCAGATACGGGCGACCTGCTCCGGTGTCTTTCCCGGAGCGTAGACGATCTCGGGGACGCCCTTGCGCGGGGCGCGGCCGAGGTCCAGGGCGGCGAAGTCCTCCAGGTAGCGGACCTCTCCGTTTTTGAGGCGTTTTGCGGCGGCGGCTGGGGAGAGCGTCCCACCGGCGACGGCGGATAAGATATCTTCTAGCTTGCTCATGTCTCCTCGTCGGGGTCGTGGTGTAATGCGGGTTATGGTGGGTAGAATGTTACACGTTCGGGTCGGCGGCGGTTCTTTGAGAGGCTCCTGATGGTCGTAATAGAGTTGGTCGGCTCTCTGGTCGCCATCCTGGTCTCCGCCATCTACTTCACCAACGCGGTGGAAGTGCTCGGAAATCGGCTCGACATGGGGGAAAGTACCGTTGGGAGCCTGCTCGCCGCCTTCGGTACCGCTTTGCCGGAGACCATGATCCCGATAGTCGCGATCCTCGGCGCCGTCCTAACCGGCAGAGACCCTGGAGCGGCCGGTGAAGTGGGGATCGGCGCGATCCTCGGGGCGCCATTCCTCCTCGGCACGCTCGGCATGTTCGTCGTCGGAGCTTCCATCCTCGGCTTCCGGTCCCGCAGGGAGGGCGGCGGGGAAGTAGCGGTGGATGAATCTTCCACCATCCGTGACTTGAGGTTTTTCCTGATCGCCTTCGCGGTTGGCGGCTTGGCCGGCATCGTCACGCTGCCGCTCTACGCGAGGGTGGCGGTCGCGGTCGTGGTCCTCGGGGCTTACGCTTTCTACGTGCGCCAGACTTTGAAATCAGGCGGGGAGAGTTCCGGCGAGCCGGAGGAGTTGAAGCTCTGGCCCTCCGGGTCTCCGGCGCCGCTTTTCATCGTTATCCTCCAGGTTGTGGGGGCGCTCGGTTTGATGGTGGTGGGATCCCACTTCTTCGTCACGGCTATACAGACGACCTCGGAGGACTTGGGAATCCCGGTCGGCCTGATCTCCCTGGTCCTCGCCCCGCTCGCCACCGAGCTTCCCGAGACGCTAAATTCCGTGATCTGGCTCCGGGAAGATAAAGACTCCCTCGCCCTGGGAAACATAACCGGCGCGATGGTCTTCCAGAGCACCATCCCAGTCTCCATAATAGGCCTCTTGTTCACACAGTGGAACCTGAACCACCTCGACCTTTTCGCCGTGGCAGTGACTCTTTTGTCGGGCGCCCTCGTGTACGTGATGTTCCGGCGCGAAGGTCCGCTCCGGGCCGGGTTCCTGCTGGCCGGCGGCGCGTTTTACGTAGTGTTCGTGGCGGTTGCTGTTCTTACTATTCTTTAGGAAACTTTATGCAATTTTGGTGACAGATAGTAGACTGTAAATCCGACGTCAGTTTTGTAGGAAGGGTTTTGGATGACCACAGTCGAACTGATAGTAGCCCTCATCGTTATTCTGTCGGCTGCCATCGTTTTCACAAACGCGGTGGAGATGCTCGGCGAGCGGTTGAACCTCGGCAGCGGGGCGGTCGGGAGTGTTCTGGCGGCGGTTGGGACCGCGTTGCCGGAGACCATGATCCCGGTTATCGCCATAATCGGGGCTCTTTTTACCGGCGACAGCGCGGGCGGGGAGATCGGGGTCGGGGCTATTCTCGGGGCGCCGTTCTTGCTCGCGACGCTCGCGATGTTCATCGTCGGCGCGTCGGCGCTCGGTTTTAGCGGCCGTCGGGAGAGCGGCAAGACCATCCAGATCGACGAGAGCATGACCGAGCGTGACCTGACTTTCTTCCTGGTCCTGTTTACGCTGGCGGCGGTCGCCGGCCTCATTTCTCTGCCGCTCTTCCTGAAGATAGCCCTGGCCGTCGTGCTGCTCGGCGCATACGCTTTCTACGTTTACCAGACTATAAAGTCCGGCGGTGAGTCGCAGGAGTCCCCCGGCAACCTGTGGCTCTGGCCCAGCAGGTTCGGCACTGCCCCGACGTGGGCGGTCGTGGCGCAACTCGTGCTGACGATAGTGGTGATGGGCGTCGGGGCGCACTTCTTTGTCAGCGGCGTGGAGCACCTCTCGGGGTCACTCGGGATACCGGCCGGCCTAATAGCGTTGGTCCTCGCCCCGCTCGCCACGGAGCTTCCCGAGAAGTTCAACTCCATCTACTGGATGAGGAGCAACGACGACACGCTCGCCTTCGGCAACATAACCGGCGCGATGGTTTTCCAGAGCACCATCCCGGTCTCTTTGGGCATCTTGTTCACCTCTTGGAGCTTCAATTTCCTCGATTTCCTGGCCGTTGCGATCGCCATCGCTTCGAGTGTGATGGTCCTCTTGCTGCTGCTTCGCAAGGGGCCGGTACGGGCGGACCTCCTGATGCTCGGCGGGATCTTCTACGCCGTTTTCGTAACCGTCGCTGTCGTCTCCGTCCTCTAGCCGCCTGTTTTCCCTGTTAAGATAGGGTTCTGGGAGGACGTTTGTTCGAGGTTTCCGCGTTCCGCGCGGAGGTGGTTGTGGTAGCGGGATGCGGTAGCGAGAGGATAAGTTTTTCTGGTGGATTTCTTTACTGGTGAGATGCTGGCCCGGCTCGTTGGGGTGCTCGGCGTCAACCTCATTCTCTCCGGCGACAACGCCGTGGTGATAGCGCTCGCCGCCCACAGGCTGGAGGGAGCAAACCGCCGCAAGGCGATCATCTGGGGCTCCATCGGGGCCGTGATTCTGCGCCTCATCTTCGCCGCCGTCGTCACTTTCTTGCTCGCCATCCCGCTGCTCCAGGTGGTCGGCGGCGTGTTGCTGATCTACATAGCCTGGAACCTCGTCAACGCGGACCCGGACGAGAGTAAGGTAGAAGCCGGAGGAAACACCTGGGAAGCCGTCAGGATAATCATCCTGGCCGACGCCGTCATGTCGCTCGACAACGTCATAGCGCTCGTCGGCGTCTCGGGCGGCAACTTCGTCCTGCTCGCGATCGGCCTCGCCACCACCATTCCTCTAGTCATCTTCGGGAGCGCGATGCTTTCGTATCTTTTGGACCGTTTCCCGATATTCGTCTACGGTGGGGCCGCACTGCTCGTGTACGTGGCGGTTGAGATGATCTTCGAAGACAAAATTCTCCATGGTTACCTGAAGGCTTTGGACAACTACGAGACGCTCATAGCCATCGGTTGCGCCCTCCTCTTTATCCTGGTCTCCTGGCTCTGGAGACGCGGCCGAAAACCCGCCGGGGTCGAGAAGGGTTCCTGAAGCTCCGTACAGAGGGTTAGCCGCGTCCCAGCATCCGGCCAACGAGGCCTTTTCTCTTGAGCCGCTCCAGCTCTGAGGTCTTCTCCTCCAGCTCCCGCTCGATGCGGGACATCTGCTCTATGCGTTCCATGAGCATCAGCCGTTCCTCGGCCGCTGTCCGTAGCTCCAGGACTTCCTCCGTCAGCCGCCGCCGTTCACCGGTAGATCCTTTCAACTCGCCGAGGAGCCGCAAATTGGAGGCTCTTACCTCTTCCATCCGTCCTGACAGGCGTCCGATTTCCTCGCGGGCGCGGGCTAGTTCCAGGGCGAGGGCAACCGCGCCGACCCGCTGTCGGACGACCTCCATCGAGACCAGGCTGTCGGAGCCGACCAGTTCGTCCGCCTCTTCCTCTGAAATGCCGAGAAGTCTCGCTGCTTCTTGTGGGGGGATGGAATCGGCGGTCATGGGGTCAGCTTTCCACACGACCGGCTCCGGGTGAAGGTTCCGGGTCGTGTCCGGCCTCCTTGATGGCGGCTTCGATCTTCTCCATCTCTCCGCTGCCGCCTTCGTAGGAGACGGCGACCATTTCCTGCTCCGCGTCCACATTTACCGCGTTCACGAAGCTAAGGCGCGTGAGCGCCCGTTCAAGCCGTTCGGCGTCTTCGCCGTCTTTCAAGTCGCGCACTACAAGCGTTACGTCCGGCATCGGTCTACCTCTCTATCTAGCGGTCGTCGGGTTGCTCTCGGGGCCGTACTTTAAGGGTAGTCTCTCCGCCGCCTCGGATCACGCGCAGCGCGAAGTCCTTGCCGATGGCCGACTCGTCGAGCAGGTTCAGGAGGTCTGAGTTGGAGCGCACATTCTCGTCTCCGAAGCCGACGATCACATCCCCCGGCCTGAGCCCGGCCCGCTCGGCCGGGCTGTTCGAGGCGACGTTTCTTATGCCCGCCCCTCCACCGAGGCCGTCGCTTGCCTGGCGGCTCTCCACGACCACCCCGAGGTAGGCCCGGCGCACCCGCCCTTCGGTGACCAGGGCGAAGATCACACGCCTGAACGCCGCCGAGACCGGCACGGCGAAGCCTATCCCCTGGGCTCCCCCGATAATGGCGGTATTGATGCCGACGACCCTTCCGGCGGAATCCGCCAGGGGACCGCCCGAGTTGCCGGGGTTGATCGCCGCGTCAGTTTGGACGACATCCTCGATCAGGCGTCCGTCCTGACTCCTTATGGAGCGACCGAGCGCGCTGACCACCCCGGCCGTCACGCTCCTCTGAACCCCCAAAGGATTCCCGATGGCGACCACGAGCTGCCCGACGACCAGATTCTGGGCCTCCCCGAGCGTGGCGACCGTCACCTCGTTGTCCGGCTCGAAGCGGAGCACTCCGAGGTCGCTGGACGGGTCGTCGCCCAGGACCTCCGCCGGGACGGAAGTACCGTCCGAGAGCGTGACCTGGAGGACGCCGGAGCCGCTGCTTCTACGCCTGCCTCCCTGTCCGCGAGCGTTCAAAAGGCCGCGCACTACGTGGCTGTTGGTAACGGCGGTGGCCGAGTCGCCGCTCGCGCCCAGGATCACACCGCTCCCGCCGCCCTGTCCTGAAAGCGTGCCGACCTGGACCACGGCCGGCTCCAGCGTCTCGGAGACGCCCCGGACGACCCGCGAGTAGGCGTCGAGCGGGTTCGGATCCAACCTGAAGCTTGCCGAAAGGTTCTCGAAGATCTCCATAGTCCGCTATTTTTACCGC
>JBBPZK010000285.1:0-17877 GCA_038199155.1 Rubrobacterales bacterium
CGCCATGAACTCGGGGCTCTCGTCGTACTCCCCGAACTCATTCGGCAGACCGGCATTCGGGTAGGCGCTCACGTGCGTACCCGCTATCCGCGAAAGCTCCTCGATGTACTGGCGCAACTCCTTAGAGCCGAGGGCGCAGTTCAGGCCGACGCTTATGGGCTCCGCGTGGTTCACGGAGTTGTAGAACGCCTCAGTCACTTGTCCCGAGAGCGTCCGTCCGCTCGCGTCGGTGATCGTCCCGGAGATCATGACGGGCACGTCCAACTCCGCTTCTTCGAGGTATTCCTGAACCCCGAAGATGGCCGCCTTCGCGTTAAGCGTGTCGAAGATCGTCTCGATGAGCAGCAGGTCAACGCCGCCCTCTACGAGCCCACGCGTCGCTTCTTTGTACGCTTCGGCAAGCTCGTCGAAGGTAGTGTTCCTGAAACCGGGGTTGTTCACATCCGGCGAGAGGGAGGCCGTCCTGTTCGTCGGTCCCAAAGCGCCCGCCACGAAGCGCGGACGGTCCGGCGTCTGTTCCGTAAAGCCGTCCGCCGCCTCGCGGGCGACGAGGGCCGCCTGGTAGTTCAGCTCGTAGGCGAGATCCTCCATCTTGTAGTCCTTCTGGGCGATGGAGGTGGAGGAGAAGGTGTTTGTCTCGACGATGTCCGAGCCAGCTTCCAGGGACGCCTCGTGAATGTCGCGGACTATTTGGGGCTGGGTGATGGAGAGTAGGTCGTTGTTTCCCTTCAGCTCTCCGGGATGGTCGGCGAAGCGTTCTCCCCGGTAGTCCGCGTCGGAGAGGTCGTAGCTCTGGATCATGGTCCCCATGGCACAATCGAGCAGCACGATGCGCTGCTTCAGTGCGGCCCGGAAAGCCGACAACCGGGCTTCTCTCTCTTCACCGATAGTTTTCTGGAGAACCATATTGCTCCATTCTAGCTGGTCAGCTAATCAGCACTTTAGCTCGGCAGGTCTTTTGCTGACTAGCTGACAGGCTGAAGTGCTTCTATAACGTCTCCCGCCAATTCCGGGGCGCTGGCGGGCGGCATTATGTACGCTCCGTTCACCAGCGACTCCGCTTCGACCAGCAGGTTCTGGGCGACCTCGACGCCGTACTTCGGGGCGTCTTCGGGGGAGAGTTCCGTGAGGCGCTCTCTGACGTGCTTCGGGATGTTTATTCCGGGGACCTCGTGATGGAGGAACTCGGCCTGACGTCCGCTCCTAAGAGGCATGAGGCCTAGGAGGAGCCTGGGGTCGAGGTCCAGGTCCGAGAGCTTGTCGAGGGCGCGTTCGAGGGCATCTATCTCGAAGACTGGCTGGGTCCAGAAGGCGTGCGCGCCTGCCTCCGTCTTGCGTCGGAGCTTCTCTACCTCGGCGTCTAGGTCGTCGGCGGTCGGGTTGAAGGCGGTGCCGATCAGGAACCCTGGAGGCGCGCCTATCGAGTTGCCGCCCAGGTCCTCGCCCCGGTTCATCTTGGAGAGGACGTGGACGAGCCCTATAGCGTCGGTGTCGAAGACGGACGTGGCTTCCGGGTAGTCCCCGATCTGGGCCGGATCGCCGGTCACGGCCAGGATGTTCTTGACGCCGAGCGCCGCCGCCGAGAGCAGGTCCGCCTGCAACCCGATGATGTTGCGGTCCCTACAGGAGATGTGGGCCACGACCTCGATTCCGACTTTTTCCTGAACGATCCTCGCCACCGCGACCGGGTGCATCCGCAGTCGCGCCCGCGCCCCGTCGGAGATGTCTATGGCGTCCGCGCCCCGCTCCTTAAGCCGCCTCGACGCCTCGATGACGCCGGAGATGTCGTGGCCCCGCGGCAGGTCCACCTCGACCGTGACGGCGAAGCCGGTCTCCAGCTTCCGGGCGAACTCCGACTCCGGCTCGGCCTGTACCGTTTCCTCCCGCTCTCTTTCGGCGGTTACGGAGGCGGCGCGAGCCTTTCTCTTCTGGGGCTCGAAGTCCCGCAGCGCCTCGGAGAGGGCTTTTACGTGGGCGGGTGTTGTGCCGCAGCAACCCCCGATCAGACGCGCTCCGGCCTCGGCCAGCTTGACCCCGTAGGTGGCGAAGTGGTCCACGTCCTGGCGGTAGCGAATTTGGCCGTCTATGAGCTGCGGAAGGCCGGGGTTCGGGAACGCGGCCACGGGACCTGCCCCTGCTGACATTTGCTCCACGATGCCGAGCATCCGCTGCGGCCCGACGGTACAGTTGGCCCCGAATAACTCCACGTCCCACCCGGATACTTCCCGCGCCACCCGAGATGGCAGCCCTTCCGCCAACGTCTCGCCATCCTCCACGAACGTCTTGTACGCGAGGACCGGGGCGCCGAGCGCCTTGACCGACTCGAAAGCCAGCCGCAACTCCCGGAGGTCCGTGAACGTCTCGAGCAGGATGGCGTCCGCGCCGCCTTCGAGGAGCGCCTCGGCCTGCTCGGTGAAGATCTCTTGTGCTTTATCAGGAGTGAGGGAGCCAACCGGGGCCAGAGGACGGCCCAGAGGACCGATGGCTCCCAGAACCAGCGCTTTCTCGCCGCCGTTGACGGTGTTGTCCGCCGCCTTTCGGGCGAGCTTGGCGCCGGAGGTGTTGATCTGGCGCACGCTGTCTTCGAGGTTGTGTGAAGAGAGCCTGAGACGGTCGGCGGCGAAGGTGTTGGTCTCTATGACTCCAGCCCCGGCCCGGATATACTCCTCGTGGACCGACGACACCAACTCGGGGTGCGTCAGGTTTGCCCTGGCGTAAGGATGGTCGAAGCCGACCCCTCGGTCGTGGAGCAGCGTTCCCATCGCGCCGTCCCCGACGAGTATCCGATTATCCACCGCGTCTCTGAGGTTTAGATTCAAGGATCGAACCCTCTCTCCGTTTGTTTGTAGATCACACGTATCCATGCGGAACGCTCGTGCGGAAGAGAGAAGTTCTGCGCTTGCAGACCCACTCATCTTCCGGAGTCTCCTCCGCGGGAGTTGGCACCTGTCACGGAGCTTTCGCCCCATCGGTTGCCGCGGCTTCGTAGGGCCCATCCCTCCACCGCTCTCGATGAGCGCCGCTACTGTCCTGCTATCTAGCGGCCTTTAGTCCAAAGATTGAACCACGATCAGCGCCGGATTTCAATCTCCCGGTTCGCCCTGCCGCCGGTCAGCCGCGTCGAGATATCTTCCGGGTTCCTGATCGCACACCTCGCGGCCACGGCGAGTTTTCGCGTCGCTGAAGTCTCGGCCCGCCGGGAGAATACGTCGTAGTCTTGCGCTTCGATCCGGTCGAGGATCGCCGCGTATAGCTCTCGCGCCACAACCACCGGATACCTCCGGCCGCGCGGTATGTAGCCTATCCCTTCGTCGGCGACTGCATACAATTTGCGGGCGCGCTCTATCTGTAGACGCATCATAGCGACGAACCGTTCGTCCACAACGCCTTTTCCTATCTCTTCCTCGGCGTACCCGAAACGTTCCAGGTCTTCGAGCGGCAGGTAGACACGGCCCCGCGCCCAATCTTCCTTTACGTCTCGCAGGAAATTGGAGAGTTGCATCGCCACGCCCAGAGCCTCGGCGTGCCGGTTCGCCCGCTCGTCCGTGACGCCCGCCACCCGGCACATCATCAGCCCGACCACCGCCGCGCTTCCGTAGGTATACGTCTCTAGGTCTTCGTAGGTCCGGTAGCGGAAGACGTGGGTGTCCATCTTCATGCTCTCCATAAACGCCGCGATGCTCTCCGTGGTTATGCCGCGCGCCCGAACCGTCTCCGCGTAAGCCCGAAGCACGGGATTGGCGACCTTGCCGCCATCTACAGCCGCCAGCGTCTCCCGCTCGAACTCTTCCAGCCCCGCGAGTTGCTCCGGGAGAGAAGTTTCGCCGGGATTGTCCACGATTTCATCGGCGTAGCGCATGAAAGCGTACAGCGCGTGTACGTGTGGCCGGACCACCGGTGGAAACAACCGAGTCGAGAAGTAGTAAGTCTTGCTGTGAGCCTTCTGGACCCGCCGGCACAACTCGTAGCACTCCGCCAGCGTCAGTCCAGCGTCCCGCAGACCGTTTTCAGCGGGGTTCAGGCGCACTAGCCGACCTCGCGGCCGATCCGCTCCGCTACCAACTTCGCCCCGATGGTGACCAGCGGCACCCCCGTTCCCGGCCTGGTGCTCGCCCCCACGAAGTACAGGCCGTCCACGCTCTCCGAGACCATCGGCGGCCGGAAGTAGCCGACCTGGAAGATGCCGTGACCTATACCGAACGCCGCTCCCTCCTCCAGGTTGTAATCCGTCTGCCAGTCGAGCGGGGTCCGGATTTTCTCGTAAATGGTGTGCTCCCGGACGTTCTCTATGCCGCACCTTTCTTCGAGCAGGTCGTAGACTTTTTGCCGGAATGCCTCGCCGTCTCGCGCCCAATCCACCTTCGGGCTGATGTGCGGGACCGGGACCAGCACGAAGAGGCAGTCCATGCCCCCCGGCGCCATCTCCGGGGCGGTGCGAGACGAGACGACGGCGTAGAAAGAAGGGTCTTCGGGCAGCTCACGGTCCCGGAAGATCGCCTCGAAGTTCTCCTTATACCTCGACGAGAGGTAGAAGTTGTGGTGGAGCATCTGGTCCAGCTTGTGGTCTATGCCCAGATACAGCATGAACGCCGAGGCAGTGTACTCCAGCTTCTCGCGCTTCCTGCGCCCCTTGAAGTCCGCGTTTGCAGAGTCGGGCAAGAGCGAGCGGTAAGCGTATGGCAGGTCGGCGTTGGCGAGTACGGCGTCGGCCTCTATCTGCTCGCCGTCTATCCGTACCCCGCGGGTCTTACCTTTCGAGACGACTATCTCCTCGACGGAGCTGTTCAGGTGGATCCTCACGCCGAGTTCGTTCGCCAGCTTTTCCATCGCACGGATCAGGTTGTACATCCCACCCTCCGGGAACCATAGCCCGTCCTCGGCAAGCTCCGTGTACGGGAGGAGCGAGTAGACGGCCGGGGCGCGGAAGGGAGATAGGCCAAGATACATCGTCTGCAGGCTGAACGCCTGGCGTAGCTTCTCCGTCTTGAAGAACTTCGAGACAGACCGATAGTAGTTGTTGACCGCCTTCGTCTTGAGGAGAAGGCGCAGGTTCCTCTGTGAGAAGAAGTCTCGGGCACCCTCGAAGTCCCGCTCAACGAACTCGCTGCGGCCGAGGCGGTACTTATAGCTGGCGTCCTCCAGAAAGCGGTAGAAGCGGGGCGTGACACCCGGTTCGATCCGTTCGAGTCCACGGATCAACTCCGGCAGAGTCCGCCGGATCGTCAAGGAGTCACCATCCCCGAACGTAACCCTGTAGTTAGAGTCGAGGGGTACGAGGTTCAAGTAGTCGTCGAGGTTGCGTCCTGCAAAACGGAAGAGTTCTCTGTAGGTGTCGGTCATAAGTAGCAGGGAAGGGCCTGTATCGAAAGTAAAGCCACTTCCCTGGAGGTGGCCGACTCGCCCGCCAGGTTGGTCGTTCTTCTCGAAGACGTCTACCTCGAAGCCCATCGCGCCGAGCCGTATCGCCGCCGCCAGGCCGCCCATCCCGGCTCCTACCACCGCTACGCGCTTCGTCTGCGTCGTCGCCAAACGCTTGTCTTCCTTCCGTGAGGAGCAAAGGTATAGTTGAGTATACGCCCAGGATGCTAACAGAACGCGGTGTGAGACCGGGTAAAGGAGCTTACAGGGACTTGAAAAGTGAAGAGCCAAGAGTGGTGTTGAAGAAGCGGGGTGCTGTCCGGGTCCGGGCGGGGCATCCGTGGGTCCACAGGTCGGACGTGGCGGAGGCCGAGGGAGAGGCTGGGAGCGTGGTGCGCGTCACAGACCGGCGGGGGAGTTTTCTCGGGCGGGCGTTCTACAACCCGCGCAGTGAGATCTCCATCCGCGTCGCCGAACGTCACGACGAGCAGATAGACGAAAATTGGTTCCACGCCAGGATAGAGCGGGCCGTCGCCTACCGTGACTCTCTGCACATAGACGGTGACGCCTATCGTTTGTTACACGCCGAGGCCGACGGAGTTTCGGGGCTCGTCGCAGATAAGTATGGAGACTATGTAGTGCTCCAGGTTGGTAGTGTGGCCGTCGAAAAGCGGCTCGAATGGGTGGTCGGTGCGTTACGAGACCTGCTCTCTCCGAAAGGCATACTTCTCCGCGCAGACGTGGCTTCCCGTAAGCGCGAGGGGCTCGATACCACGGTTCGCGTCCTCTCCGGCGAGATACCGGAGATGGTCGTCATCCGCGAAGGCACGGTACGCTACCGGGCGGACCTGTGGAGGGGACAGAAAACCGGCTCTTTTCTGGACCAGCGCGAGAATCACCTCGCCGCCGGAAGATACGCCTCGGGTAGGGTGCTGGATGTCTTCTCCTATGCGGGCGGCTTCGCGCTGCACGCGGCCCGGAATGCGGAGACTGTGGAGGCCGTTGACTCAAGCGGGCCGGCCCTCGAATCCGCCCGCGCCAACGCGGAGTTAAACGGCATTACGAACATCACGTTCACGCGGGCGGGCGCGTTCGACTCGTTGCGCGAGCGTTCCGATGCGGAGGAGAGGTACGATACCGTGATCCTGGACCCTCCGGCCTTTGCCAAAACCAGACGAGACCTCCCTGCCGCGCGCCGCGCCTACAAGGAGATAAACCTGCGGGCGATGAAGTTGCTCGGTCCGGGCGGCATACTCGTCACCTGCTCCTGCTCTCATCACCTCTCCCGCGAGATGTTCGAGGAGACCCTGCGCTCCGCTGCCGGTGACGCCGGGAGGACCGTTCGGGTACGCGAGTGGCGCGGCCAGGCCCAGGATCACCCGGAAATACTCACGATCCCCGAGACCCGCTACCTAAAATGTGCCGTGCTGGAGTGTCTGTAGCTAAATCCCGAAGGCTATTCAGGGGCAGCTACTCGTACTGGACGGCCTCGACTATGTTGGTCTTTGCGGCGGTGCGGGCGGGGATAAGTCCGGCGAAGATGCCGATGATGAGGCCGGAGGCGAGGGCCAAGATGGCCGGGATGGTCGGATAGTAGAAGGTGACGTCAAAGCCGCCGGCTCCAGAGCCGCGGACGAAGAGGTAGCCGAGCGCGGAGCCGACGACCACCCCGATCAGGCACCCGATGAGGCTGATGATGACGCCTTCGTCGACTATGAGGCGGCCGATCTGGAACCTCGTGGTACCGATGGCCCGCAGCACCCCGATCTCCCTGGTCCGCTCGAAGACGCTCATCGAAAGCGTGTTGACCACCCCGAACGCCGAGACTGCCACCGAGACACCCATGATCGCATAGAAAAAGACGTACTGGCGGTTGAAATTGTCTTCGATCTTGGCTTTCCATCCGGCGTTAGAGTAGAGCGAAAACTGAGGATAATTCTTGAGGATCTTCTCTATCTTGTTTGAGATCTCTCCCCGATTCGAGCCGGGCCTGGCCTTTACCGCCAGGAAACCAGCCTCCTTCTCCCCGAAGTCGTTCGCAAGCGTACTCCTGGAGAGATAGACGCCCGCGCCGCCTCCCAATACGTCGTTGTCGAGGATTCCGGCCACCCGGTAACTCTTCTCTCCAGTTGGGCTCGGCAGCTTTATCTTCGACCCAACCTTGAGCTTGCGCGACCCGGCGAGCTGCTTGCCGACGACGGCCTCGCCGCTCTGGAGCCTGGAGGAGGCGTTCTCGCCGCCGGCAGCGTAGTTCATGCGGAAGATCTCCGGGTAGCTCTTGTCTACTCCGAAAACGAAGGCTACTTTCCCGCCGCTCTGCTGGATGCTCATGGCGACGGCGGTCGTCTTCTGGACGCCGGGGACTTTCTCGACCTTCCTGGCTAGATCCGACGAGAAGGTTACGTTCGAGTTCTGGTTTGCGGGTTGGACGACGTAGTCCGCGCCGAGCGAGTCCTGTAGGAAGGCACGGATCGAACCTAGCACGCTCCCTCCGAGTGCCGAGAACGCGATGACGAGCGAGATGCCGACCATCAAGGCGGCGGCGGTCAGGGCGGTTCGTCCCCGGTTGCGGGTGGCGTTCAGGGAAGCCATCCTCCCTTCGACGCCGAAGAGCAGCCGGAGTAAGGGGGAGAACAGGATCGACAACGGCCTTACCAGCGCCGGTATCATCAAGGAGACACCGAGGAAAGTTCCGATCACACCGGCTATTCCGGAGGCGTAGACGAGCCCCTGGAGGTTGGTCGAGAGGTTCTTCGCCAGATGATAGACCCACGGCGCCCCGATCCCCACGAGCACGACCCCGACCACCGGAGAGAGCCACGAGTAGGCGCGTTTGCCGCCCGCCGATTGTCCGGCCGACCGCGCGCGCATCGCTTCTACCGGGCTGACCCTTCCGGCCCGCAGCGCCGGGTATAGGGCGGCGAGCGCCGTTATGAAGACCCCGACCACGATAGCCGCCACCAGCGCGAAGGGTGAGAAAGAGAGGCTCGTGACCTGGAAGAGGAAGGCTTTGCCGAACAGGTAGACCAGTCCGCGCGCCATCCCGTAGCCGAGCAGTACTCCGACGGCCGATCCTGCGACGCCGAGGATGACAGCTTCGACGACTACTGAGCGGGCGATCATGGCCCGCGTCGAGCCGAGCGCGCGGAGCATCCCGAGTTCGCGGGTCCGCTCCAGGACGGTCATCGAGAGGGCGTTGAAGACCAGGAACGCGCCGACGAAGAGCGAGGTCCCGGCGAAGAAGAGCAACGCTATCCTGAAACTCTGGAACTGGCTGCTTACTTGTGAGGTCCGGGTGGAGGAACGCTCCGCGTGCAAGCCTTTGCCGAGGTCCTGGTTGAGCTTCTTCTTTAGGCCGGCGACCGCGTCTTCGCTAGCTGCTCCCACGGCGACCCCGGAGACCTTGCCTGGCTCGTTGAACGCCTTCTGGGCGTAGGATAGGGGCGTCATGCCGAAGGCGATACCACCGAACGAACCACCCGGTATCCGCAACAATCCCACCAACTTCAACTTTTCCGGGCCTCCGGGCGTCCCGACGGTAACTTTGTCTCCCAGCTTCAGATTCGCCGACTCCGCGGTCCCCTGATCCAGGGTCAATTCCTTGCCGCTCTTGGGATATCTGCCCTCTACGAGATCAAAGCCCGTCGCCAGGGAGGCCGACTTCGGCTCGACCCCGAAGAGGCGCATGCTGCCCACGTTTGGCAGGCCGTCTTTTTGTCTGCTCTTACCGATGATGGAAGCAGGCAGAGAGAGCCGCGGGGCGACCGAGGCGACGCCGGGCTCGCTCCTTATCTTCTCGACCGTCTTCTCGCTGAAGGTGCCGCTGCCGCCCGCAGCCGTGACGGTCAGGTCCGCAGCGCCGTAAGCCTTCGAGAACAGCGTGCTGAACGTGCTCGACATGGTTTTTGAGAGCGTCAAAACTCCGAAGACTATACCGACCCCGAGCACGATGCCGATGGCTGTCAGCAACGTGCGCTGCGGCCGCGCACCCAGGTTGCGCAAGCTCAGGCCGGAGAAGCGCCGGAGCTTCATCCTTCCCGAACCATAATCAGGAAACGGTCTCCTTCGTTACTGGTAAAGGTCCCTGTCCTCCAGAACCCGGTGCGTTCGTAGACCCGGATCGCGCGCTCGTTGAACGTCGCTATCGAGAGCCTGAAGCCAGACGGCGCGAAGCGGTCCTCCGCGAATTCTAGGCCCGCAAGGACGAAGCCGAGTCCCAGGCCCTTGGCGGCGAGATCCGGCCGCAGCCCGAGACCTACATCTATTGCGCTATCGTCGGCGTAGTCCCCTCCGGGTACCTGGGCTTCGGATCCAAAACAGAAAAACCCCGCCAACCCCCCTCCGCCGGACACCGCGGCATAATAGTTCCGTCTGCGCTCCGGAGCTAGTAACACTTCCAGGTCTTCGGGATCGCCCGGCATGTCGTAGAAGTCGTAGGGTGGCTCGTAGCGCCAGGCGGCGATTTCTTGAGCTTGCTCGTCGTTCATCTGCTCGAAGGAGTAGACCAGTATCATCCCGCTGATTCGAGGGTCTTGATGCGTTCGAGAATTCTGTCCGGGTCTGGGTCGCGGTCTTCGTCTACCACCCGGCCATCGGAGAGGAAGACGACGCGGTCGGCGTTTGAGGCGGCGCGTGGGTCGTGGGTGACCATTATGATGGTTTGTCCGTAGCGGGCGGCTGATTCGCGCAGCAGGTTCAGGATCTCCGCGCTCGTCTTCGAGTCTAGGTTGCCGGTCGGTTCGTCGGCCAGGATGATGTCGGGGTTCCGGATCAGGGCGCGTGCGATGGCAACCCGCTGCTGCTCTCCGCCGGAGAGTTCGTCGGGCCGATGATTCCGTCTACCGGCCAGCCCCACGAGGGCCAGGATCTCATCGAGCCTCTCCGCGTGTTTGCCGGGCTTCTCGCCGGAGATGAGCGCCGGGAGCAAGACGTTCTCCTCGGCCGTGAGCGTTGGGATCAGGTTGAAAAACTGGAAGACGAAGCCCATCCTCTCCCGCCGCAAGAGCGTCAACTTCTTGTCCGAGAGACCAGAAAGCTCCACCCCACCAACAACCACGCGCCCCGAACTCGGCCTGTCCAGCCCCCCGAGTATGTGGAGCAGCGTGCTCTTCCCCGACCCAGACTGGCCCATGATCGCCGCGAACTCCCCAGCCGGGAACTCCAACGAAACGCCTTTTAGTGCCTGAACCGCCGTCGAGCCGCCGCCGTGAATCTTCTCGAGGTCCGCAGTCTCGACGGCAATGGTTGTCTTTCTCTCCACGAAAGCAAGTATAGTCGTCGGGTAACTATTTGAGGGGGAGCAGGATACAGTTTGTAACAACCTCTGGCCGCTGCTAAACTATTGCTTAGGCAAACAATCAGGCCCCTGTTTCTGCGGCGTTTTGGATCCGGAGAAGCCGATACTAGACCAGAGGAGGCAACAATCGACACTTATGAAGTCATGCTCATAGTAATTCCCGAACTCGACGAGGAGCAGGTCGAGAGCACCATCGGGCGTTTCAGGACCGTCATCGAGCGTACCGGCGGCGAGGCCGGGGAGTTGAACCAGTGGGGCCGCAGGCGGCTCGCCTACGAGATAGACCACCGGAAGGACGGTTTCTACGCGGTCATGCAGTTCACCACCGGGGAACGGACGCTCACCGAACTCAAGCGTATCCTACGCGTCTCGGACGACATCCTGCGGCACATGATCATCAAGCTGCCGCCGGACTACGTCGAGAAGACTCTGGAGGATGTCGAGGAACCGGCCGAAGCCGTCTCCGTACCGGAATAAAGACCAAAACTAAAGTTATTCGAAGCTCGAAAAGACCAGGAGGTCGGTAAATGGGTCGTAGAAGGGAAAACTCTTCTCGCAGCGGGCGCCCGGTAAAGAACAAGCCGTGCGTGTTCTGCAAGGAGAACATCACTTACGTTGACTACAAGGACTACAATACACTGAGGCGCTTTATCTCGGATCGCGGCAAAGTCCGGGCGCGCAGGGTAACCAGCCTGTGTCCCCAACACCAGCGGGAAGCGGCCGGGGCGATCAAACGGGCCCGCGAGATGGCCCTCCTTCCTTACGTGGTCGGGAGGTAGAAGATGCAGGTAATTCTGATGCAGGACGTAGAGAAAATCGGCCAGCGGGGCGACATCGTGGACGTGAGCCGCGGCTACGTCCGCAACTTCCTCGTTCCCCGCAACCTCGCCGAGGTCGCAACCGCATCCAACATGGAGGAAGCCCGCCGCCGGATGGAAGAATCCGAGGATCGGAACCGCCGGATGGCCGAGCGCGCCGGCGATATAGCCGCCACCCTGAACAAGAGCGTCATAACCATCGAGGCCCGCACCGGCGAGGACGAACGACTCTTCGGCTCCGTTACCGCCGCCAACATCGCCGACGCAGTCGAGAAAGCCCGCGGCATCCGGCTCGACCGGCGACGCATCCGGCTCCCCGAGCCGATAAGGTCTCTCGGCACCCACCAAATACCCGTCCAGGTACACGGCGACGTCGAAGCTAACGTAAAGGTGATCGTCGTTCCGAAGCTCTAGCATTGATGTAAAGCTTGACTTCAGGTTTACCTTGAGTCTTAGATAAAAAGTTAAGGGTTCCGCTTGTGCCGGAACCCTTTTTGGTACATCCTTACAGGATGGAGCGCCGGGGAAGAATACGGGGAGTTCAGAGCGGGCCGGACGCGGTTCGGGTACCGCCGCACGATCTGGACGCGGAGCGGGCGGTGATCGGGGCTATGCTGGTTTCCGAGAGCGCGGTCGCGGCCGTCGCGGAGTCGCTCGCGGCGGAAGACTTCTACTCTGAGACGCATCGGGTTCTGTACGGGGCGATGATGCGCTTGTACTCGCGGGGCGACCCGATAGACCAGCTCACGCTCACCAACGAATTGAGGAGCGTCAACGAGTTCGACCGGATCGGGGGTCGCGCCTACGTTTTCCAGCTAGTCGAGAGCGTGCCGACGGCGGCGAACGCCGCCCGCTACGCCGAGATAGTACGTTCGAGGGCGCTCCTGCGGGCGATCATAGACGCCGGCAGCCGTATCTCTGAGGATGCTTTCGCGGAGCCGGACGATGTTAGCCAGACCCTCGACTCGGCGGAGCAGCTAATCTACAGTGTCTCAAACCGTAAGATGCGGGAGCAACTCGCGCCTGTTTCAGAGCTGGCGCCGGGCGCTTTAGAGATGATCCAGAAACTCTACGAGTCTGAAGGCGAAGTAACGGGAGTAGAAGCCGGCTTCGAAGACCTCGACCGGCTCACGACCGGCTTCCACAAAAGCGACTTGGTGGTACTCGCGGCAAGGCCGGCGATGGGGAAAACCGCCTTTGCGTTAAATGCAATATGGCACGCTTCGGTGAGCCAGGGATTGCCGGTGGCTATTTTCTCGCTCGAGATGAGCAAGGAGCAGTTGGTGCAGCGGCTAATTTCCCAGACTACTCGCATCCCTTCGCAGGACTTGAGGAGCGGCAACGTCAGGGCGGAGGATTGGCCGAAGCTCGTGCGCGGGGTTGCGGAGGTGAGCCGGGCGCCGATCTGGATAGACGACACCGCCGGGTCTACGCTCATGGAGATGCGGGCGAAGGTCAGGAGGCTCGCGAGCAGGCTACTCACCCAGGGCGGGCATCCGCTCTCGTTAGTCGTCGTGGACTACCTGCAGCTAATGGTCGGCCAGAGCCGGGAAAACCGCCAGCAAGAGATAGCGGAGATCAGCCGTGGACTCAAGATACTCGCCCGCGACCTCGACGTGCCGGTCCTCGCCATAGCCCAGCTCTCTCGCGCCGTAGAGCAGCGCCACGACAAGCGCCCGATGCTCTCCGACCTCAGGGATTCCGGTGCGATCGAGCAAGACGCGGACATGGTGATGTTTCTCTACCGGGATGAGTACTACAACCCCGACTCGGATGACAAGGGCATCGCCGAGGTAATCATCGGCAAGCACCGCAACGGCCCGACGGGCAAGGTTCAACTCGCCTGGATGGAGCAGTACACCAAGTTCGCTTCGCTGTCGCGCCGGTAAGGTCCGGCAAGACTGTTAAGGACCCACCGCGCGACGAAACGGACGAGAGCCACGCCTAGCGAGCGTTGACTAGCTGACCGTCTGAAATGCTGACGAGCTACTTTATCTGCGCTCCCATCGCGTGGTAGCCGCCGTCTACGTGGATCAACTCTCCGGTCGTCGCGGGCCACCAATCCGAAAGCAGGCTTACCACAGCCCGGCCTACGGGCTCGGGGTTTGTAGTCTCCCAGCCGAGGGGCGCCTGGCGGCCCCACTCGCCTTCTATCTGCTCGAAACCGCTGATCCCCTTGGCGGCTAGCGTCTTTACGGGGCCGGCCGAAACCAGGTTTACCCGGATGCCGCGCTCTCCGAGGTCTCGCGCCAAGTAACGAGAGGTAGACTCAAGGGCGGCTTTGGCGTCGCCCATCCAGTCGTAGGCGGGCCAAGCCACGCGGGCGTCGAAGTCGAGGCCGACGACGGAGGAGCCGGGCTGCATCAAGTCCATTAGGCCGGTCGAGAGGGCGGCTAGAGAGTAGGCGGAAGTCTGGAGGGCTGTCGCCACGGAGGGCCATTCGGCTGTAAGGAAGTTTCCGCCGAGGGCGTCCTCCGGGGCGAAGGCTATGGCGTGGACGATGCCGTCCAACTCTCCCCAGCGTTCTCCGAGGTCTTCGGCGACGGCTTTTATGTCTTCGGGTTTGTTGGCGTCCAATTCCAGGACGGGTGGTTCGGGGTCAAGGCGTTTAGCGGTTCGGCGGGTGAGGCTCGCGGCACGGCCGAAGCCGGTAAGCACGATCTCCGCCCCCTGCTCGGCGGCCAACCGCGCTGTAGAGTAGGCGATGGACCTCCGGTCGAGTACGCCCGTTACCAGGACCTTCTTGCCTTCGAGCAGTCCGCCCATTCATCCTCCTGAAATACGTCGTGGACGCTTGTTTATCTTCTTTAGACCGGCACAGTCTAGGAGATGAGCCGGTGTCCTGCCAGCGCCCGACGGGTTGCCGGACGGTAAACATCGGGACGTACGTCCGGTATTCCTTTAGAATTGTCGCTTGTGAAGGACAGTCCAAAAAAAGTACGGTTCTCGTCTTCGCCGACCGGTGTTTTGCCGGGTCTGGGAGTCGCGCTCCTCACGCTCGTGCTCTATTTAATGACGCTCGCGCCAACGGTCCTGCCGCGGAACTCGGCGACCGGGCTGGCAGACTCCGGTTTGATCCAGGTGCGGGCTTACATCATGAGCATCGCGAACCCGACCGGCTACCCGACGTACATGATGCTCGCCAAGCTCTTTACCTTCCTGCCCTTCGGGGACGTGGGCTACAGGGTGAACCTGGCTTCGGCCGTCTACGCGGCGGTCGCGGTTTTCCTGATCTACGCGGTGTGCCGGAGGCTTACGAGAATGGCAGTGCCGTCCGTGGCGGCGGCGCTCCTCTTCGGGGTCGGGCAGGCGTTCTGGAGTCAGGCGGTGATCGCCGAGGTATATACGCTAAACGTGCTCTTTATAGCCTTGGTCCTGCTCGTATTCCTCATCTGGCGGGACGAGAGGCGGGACCGTTATCTGCTGCTCGCCACGTTCTTGATGGGTCTCTCCATGACCCACCACCTGACCAGCGGACTCCTGATCCCCGCCGGCATACTCTTCGTCTTCCTGGTGGAACGCCGCAAACTCCTCGACTGGCGACTACTGCTCAAGGGAGCCGGACTCTTCCTGCTGGGTCTCACGCCTTACGTGTACATACCGATACGGGGCTCCCTGAACTTGCCGTTGGACAACTACCACCCCGATACCCTGAGCAACTTCCTGGACCTCGTGACGGGGCGCGTGTTCGACTACAGGATGTTCGTCTACGGCCCCGGAAAGCTGCCGGGACAGTTACTCTCTTACACCGGGGAGCTTCTGCGGCAGTTTAACCCCGTCTTCCTCGTATTCGCCTGGATCGGGTTTCTCCTCCTGGTGCTCAGGGACCGGGCGGCCTGCGCCATGCTGAGCTTGCTGTACCTCGGATGGCTCTTCCAGGCCGTCGAGTATGGCATCCTGGACGTGTGGGTTTACTTTATCCCGACGTATATCGTCCTCGCCATCTTTGTCGCGGTCGGCGCCGCCGAACTACTCCGCTGGATAGAGAGCGCGCTATCCCGTCTCTCATCCGCCCAAAGAATGGCCGTGCTGGCGGTGGTCTCCGTCGCCCTGATCCTGTTCCCCCTGGTTCGGGTTGGAACAAGCACCTACGCTTCCGTCGACCAGAGCGACAACTACGCGGCCCAAAAGACGATGAATGCCGTCGCCAGAGACGCCCCGCGTGGGGCGACCATGGTCCAGAACGGCAGCTCGCTCTGGTACATGACGCTCGTGGACAAACGGCGCACGGACCTCAACCTCGTGAACCCCCTGGCGAACCCTAAGGAATGGAGAGACAAAGACGCCGCCTGGATGAAGTACGTCAACAAGTACATGAGCGAAGGCCGCCCCGTGTACGTGCTCTTCGCCGGCGGCGTAAGTCCGGGCTACGTCGCTCCCTTCTTCGAGTCCGGCTACGTGCTGGTCTCGGAGGGGGGCGGGACCTTCTTCGAGGTAAAAAAGAAATGACGGGCTCCTGGGATGACTTGACGGAGTATCTGGCCGCCCTGCCTCATGAAGACCTCGATCGCTTCTCGCGCCAAGCCGCGCTCGGCTTGCACCCGAACCGGGAATCCGTGGCCGCCACACTCCGTGCATACGCCGACGAAAACTCGGACGCGACGCCTTCCGGTTTGCTCACCTCCACGGCATCCCAGGCCGGCTTTGCAGGAGAAGAGGATTTCGCCCGCCGGATGGGCAACGCTGCGTTGGAGTTTGCCGGAACGGACGAGGAACGCCAGCTCGCCCACGTGTCATTGGCCCAGGTCCATTTCAAGAACCGGCGCGAAGAAGATGAGTTGGCGGCTTTCGAGCGTCATTGTCGGGCCGCCGTGGAACTCGGTCACGCGGGGACGTTCTGCTACGAGCGGCTCGCCACGCTTTACGAGTATCGTGGAGAGATCGAGGATGCCATAAGTGTCTGTCGCCGCGCCGTCGAGGCGCTCGGCTGGGTAGGGGATCATCGTTCGGCCGAACGTTTCTGGGGGCGTCTGGAGCGACTCTATACAAAAAAGGAGCCCTAATCACTACTGACCTTTGTGGTCCGAAGCGGGTGAAGCGCGAGAGTCCATGGGAATATATACTTGGTAGCGTAAGGGATAAGAGTTTTATGGCAACAAGGGGAAAGGAAGAGATGAGCGCAGAGCAAGATTCAGGACAAGAGACGCCACGCACTTTCGAGCCGCCGGAAGAATTTGTCTCTCGGGCCAATGTTAGCGACCCTTCGGTCTACGAGAAGGCCGAGCAGGATTTCGAGGGCTTCTGGGGAGGATTCGCCGACGAGCTTCACTGGTTCGAGAAGTACGATCGGGTCCTCGATTGGGATCCACCGGAGGCCAAATGGTTCGTCGGCGGCAAGCTGAACGTCTCCTACAATTGCCTCGACTACCAGATAGAGCAGGGGCGCGGCGACAAGAACGCTATCATCTGGGAAGGTGACGAGCCGGACGACAGCAAGACCTTCACGTACTCCGAGCTAAAGTCCGAGGTTGAGAAGTTCGCCAACGTGCTCAAGAGTCTCGGGGTGGAGAAGGGGGATCGGGTGGCGATCTACTTGCCCATGATCCCCGAGCTTCCTATCTCCATGCTTGCCTGCTCCCGCATCGGCGCGCCACACTCGGTAGTCTTCGGCGCGTACTCGGCCGGGAGCCTGCGCGACAGGATCAACGACGCCGAAGCGAAGGTCCTCGTGACCGCCGACGCCGCCCCGCGAGGTGGCAAGAAGACCGTCCTGAAAGAGAATGCCGACGAAGCCCTCGAAGACGCGCCGAGCATCCAGAACGTCGTGGTCGTCAGGCGCACGGGCGACGAGGTGAACATGGCCGAGGGCCGCGACAGTTACTGGGACGAACTCGTGGCGGAGGCCGAGCCGGAGTGCCCGGCCGAGGAGTTGGACTCGGAGGAGCTACTCTACATCCTCTACTCCTCCGGCTCGACCGGCAAGCCGAAAGGAATCGTCCACACCACCGGCGGTTACCTCACACACGTCAAGGCGACCTCGAAGTGGGTCCTCGACCTCAAAGACGACGACATTTACTGGTGTACGGCGGACGTGGGTTGGGTCACGGGTCACTCTTATCTGGTGTACGGCCCTCTCTCAAACGGCGCGACGAGCCTGATGTTCGAGGGCACGCCTACTTACCCGGAAGGCGATCGTTTCTGGGACATCGTCGAGCGGCACAAGGTGAGCATCATGTACACCGCGCCGACCGTCATCCGGGCGTTCATGAAGACCGGGACCGAGAACCTCGAAAAGCACGACCTGTCCTCGTTGCGGCTGCTCGGGACGGTTGGGGAGCCGATCAACCCGCGGGCCTGGGAATGGTACTACGACAACGTCGGCGGGGGCCGCTGTCCCATCGTGGACACGTGGTGGCAGACCGAGACGGGTGGGATCATGATAGCTCCTCTCCCCGGCATCACCAC
>JBBPZK010000286.1:0-14391 GCA_038199155.1 Rubrobacterales bacterium
AAAGTTCGGTCGAGTTCGTGGGTCCTCTGTACCACGAGGACCTCGCGAAGCTCCTGCCGGCCGCCGATGTCGCGGTCGTGCCGTCCATCTTTCCGGAGACTTTCGGTCTCGTGGCGGCGGAGTTCGCCGCGAGCGGGGTGTCGCCGTTCGTCGCGGACCACTCCGGTCTGCGGGAAGCAGGAGCCATCGTCGGGCGCGGGCTTCCTTTAGATCTGCGGATCGGTCTGGAGAACTTCGAGGAGAACCTCGCCCGCGCCCTGACAGACTATCTGGAGCTCCCGGAAGACAAGCGTAACGAGTGCCGGCTGGTGGTGCGCCGCAACAGCGTGGAGCATCTGAGTTGGAGTACACTGGCGGAGAGGCTCGTCGCCCTCGCCGGAAAGAGAGGTTAGCGCTTGGAAGTACAACAGGTCCTCTTCAACTTCGGGATCATACTCGCGGCCGGGCTAGTCTCTCAGTTCATCGCGAGGATCACCCGGTTGCCGGAGATGGTCGTGATGATAGTCGCGGGGGTCTTGATCGGCTCTTCCGTACTCGGGATCGTCTCCAACCCGCTCGACGGGGTGGGTGCCCAGCTCCTGTTCAACGTCGGGGTTGCCATGATCCTGTTTCACGGCGGGCTCGGCATCTCGCTGCGGGTCATCTCCAGGGTAGCGGTGGGCCTGGGACTGCTGGCGCTGCCGGGCGTGATTCTGACCACGGTCATAGTCGCGGCGGTCGTCGCCCCGGTATTCGGGGTGGGCTTCCCGGTCGCCCTGATGATAGGTGCGATTCTCTCGGCCACCGACCCTGCCATCTTGATCCCGCTGTTCGAGCGGCTCAACCTGCGCCCCAAGGTCTCCCAGACGCTTATCTCCGAGTCAGCCTTCAACGACCCGATAAGTACGGTACTGGCGCTGTCCCTGGCCGGGGCCGCCGGAGCCAACGGTTTCACCATCACCGGCCCTGTTTTGGGTTTCATAACAGAGCTGGCGCTGGGCACCGCGATCGGGATCACCGCCGGTCTACTCCTGGCGTACCTGGTCGCTTCGACGACTCGAGGTGGGATCTGGGACGAAGCGCCGGGCGTGGCCGTCCTCGCGGTGGTGGCGCTCCAGTACTTCTCAAACGATCTGGTCGGCGGCTCGGGTTATCTCGCGGCTTTCGTGATGGGCCTGATCGTGGGCAACATGGGAGACCTCAAGCTCGGTCCGCTCAAGCTCTCGCAGCACGAAACTCACGCTCGCAGGCTGGAGAGCTTCGCGGCGCAGGTCGCCGAGATCGCAACACTCCTGATCTTCGTCACGCTCGGGATAAACCTCCCCTTCGGCTCGCTCTCGGAGTATTTCCTCGGGGGCCTCCTGGTAATGGCGGTGTTTATCTTCGTGGCGCGCCCTATCACCATCCTGGCGTGCCTCCTGCCCGACCGGCGCGCGTGCTGGACCAGCAAGGAACTCACCTTCTTGTGCTGGTCGAGGGAGACGGGGGTCGTCCCTACCGCCGTGGCGAGCCTGCTCCTGGCCCAAGGCGTGGAAGGCGCGGACATCGCCGTCTCTCTAGTCGCGCTGGCGGTCTTCGCCACGCTGCTCCTGCAGGCGACGACCGCCGGCATCGTGGCCCGGCGCCTCGGCCTGATCGAAGAACAAAAACCATCGCCGGGATAACCGCGATCCGGGCGGCGCAACGTCCTGGGTAAGATACAATGAGCATCGGGAAGGCCGCGACCTAAGGACGAAATGGTACAGCTCATCGACAGTTACAACAGGAAGATGGACTACCTGCGGATTTCGGTCACCGACCGTTGCAACTTCCGCTGCCAATACTGCATGCCGGAGGACATAAAGTTCCAGGACCAGAGCCACCTGCTCTCCCTGGACGAGATGCTCACCTTCGCCGAAGCCTGCCTGGCCCTCGGCATCAACAAAGTGCGCGTCACCGGCGGCGAGCCGTTAGTGAGGAAAGGCGTCGTCGGGTTCGTCAAGAGCTTGAAACAGATGGGTTTCGAAGACGTGACGATGACGAGCAACGGTTTCCTCCTGAAAGAGAACCTCGAAGGGCTCGTGGATGCCGGGCTCGACCGGATCAACATCTCACTCGATACCCTCCAGCAGGAGAAGTTCTCGTTCATAACTCGCCGGAACCACTTCCAGAAAGTATGGGAGGCGGTCATGGCGGCGCTCGAAACCCCGCTCTCTCCCGTCAAGATAAACGCGGTGGCGCTGCGCGGTGTCAACGACGATGAGATCTCCGCGATGGCGAAGCTCACGATGCGCTACCCGCTGCACGTCCGCTTTATAGAGCTGATGCCCCTAAACGGCGACACCGACGGCTCCCGCTTCCGCTCGCTCTTCATCCCTGGACGCGAGATCCTCGAAAGGGCGCAAGAAGAGCTCGGCGACCTGCGCCCCGTGGAGAAAGACGACCCGGCCGCCCCGGCAGACGAGTTCAAGTTCGAGGGCGCGCCGGGGACTTTCGGCGTCATCACGCCTGTGTCGGAGCCGTTCTGCGCGCGTTGCTCGCGTCTTCGGCTCACGGCGGACGGCAAGATCCACCCTTGCCTCCTGACCGACCTAGACGTGCCTGTAAAAGACGCCATCCGCTCACCCGACCCGATCCCGGCCATCCACAAAGTCCTGTGGGAGACCGCCCGGATAAAGCCCGCCGCCGGACTCACCCTCCCCGAAGAGTCGCGCAACCGCACCATGAGCCAGATCGGCGGCTGACCGAGGCCAGCCGGAGCCGGTATCGAGCCGTGGGACCGAGACGCCCGAAGGTCCGCTGGCTCGAAGACGAGGACCCACCCATTCTCCAGGAGTTGATCCGGGAGTCCTGGCACGATGCCTACCACGACATCTACTCCCCACAAGAGATAGACGCCGTTTTCGACGGCTACCTCTCCTTCTCCGGCGACTGGGACGGCGAGAGGTCCGACCAACTCGGCACGCTGGTCGCGTATATCGGAGACGAAGTAGTCGGCGTCGCCCAACTAGCTTTGCTGAAAGGCGGCGACGGAGAGTTGGTCAGCTTCTACGTGAAGCCGGATAGTCAGGGACGCGGAGCCGGACGGGCGTTGTGGAGCGCGAGCCTGGCCGTGCTGCGCGACCGGGATTGCGATGGGATGAGGGTCTGGGTCCTCGCCCGCGCAGAGGCTCTCCGCTTCTACCGGAATCGGGGATGCGAAGTATTCGAGGAAAATACGTTCTACGTCGGGGAGCACGCAGAGTCAGCTATAGGCCTGCGGGGTATCCTCTGACTCGGAAGGTAGTAGAACGGAACGTGGCGGCCATGCACCGGCGTGTGTACGGCGTACTCAACCTGCGCACTATGGCTGAGATGGACCTCAGGCCCGAAACGACACACGGCGAGAATGCGGCGCCTCATGTCCGGTACGGACGGATTTTTTCGATTGTTACCTGCCTGCCAACCCGGCTGAATAGATCTAAGACTCCGATGAGAACCATACCCCATGCCGAGGACCCGCGTAGCCTAGAGTCCGCGTTCGACCATATCGATCAGGCGCTGCCCCACATTCTGAGCCTCGGCATGGTCGAGGCCGCGCAAGGGGCCGTCGATGAGGAGCATAGCCAGGCCGTGCACCGCTGACCAGGCTAGAAACTCGGCGCCCGGACGTCGCCCGCGGGGCAAAACTCCCGCCTCGACTAGCTCATCTAACGCCGCGCCCAGTAACTGTAAGGGGGTCAACCCGCTCTCCCCGGCCCTGGCTCGGCTGGCTGCGTTCCGTAGGTCACCCGAAGCCGAGAAAGCCGTCCTGAAGAGCCCCGGCTCTGTTTGGGCGAATCGCAAGTATCCGGTCCCGATGCCTCGCAGGCACGCCCGCGCCGCTCTGGCTGAATCTTTTTCTCTCGGCATCTCGGCTATCTCTTTCTCTATCGCGACGGCAAGGTCCGCCTGGGCGGCCGAGCAGACCGCATCGAGTAGCGCCAGCCGATCCGCGAAATGCCGGTACACAGAACTCGGCGCCACGCCAACACGTCTGGTCGCCTCACGCAGCACCACCGCGTTCGGGCCTCCCCCACGCGCCAGTTCAATACCCGCCTCCACGAGCGCCCGACGCAGGTCGCCGTGACGGTATGTGTCACGGTTAGGCGTACCAGCACTCGTGCGCGTCACCGTCCTTCCCCACAGAACATAAGAACGCGGACAACGCAAATCGTTCTAACAGTCCCAAATTCTCCATTGTGAGCACCGTACACATTTCGTATTCTAACTGAGAAGGCGAGCGAGTGACAAGATCGAACGGAGGTTTCCAGAGGAAAGTTGCCGAGATGTAGAAGAGTTCGCTCTTCGCGTGGCTCGAGGAGGCTGCGGGCGAAACGTGCTGTCCGTGGTCCGGCCAAATTGAGTGACCAATAAGGAGTCTCCACCTTATGGGTAGGGAAAACGATACGCTGATGACCTATAACTGCACGGAAGACCGAAACCGCACTAAGAGAGAGTTGGGCAATATATGACTGAACCCTCACAAAAGAGACGCTGGAAGCAAAGTCAGGGAGACCGACGGTGGCTCGCGCTGCTCCTGGTGTGCGCGGCGCAACTCATGATCGTTTTGGACGGGACGATCGTGAACGTGGCGCTGCCGACGATACAAGACTCTCTAGGCTTCTCGGGGGTGGGACTCTCTTGGGTGGTGAATGCCTACCTCCTCACCTTCGGGGGCTTCTTGCTCTTGGGCGGGAGAGCAGGTGACCTATTCGGGCGGCGCAGGGTCTTCATGATCGGGCTCGTAATCTTCACGCTTGCCTCGCTCGTTTGCGGGCTCTCAGGTTCGCGGGTGATGCTGGTCGCCGCGCGTGCATTGCAGGGTGTTGGCGGGGCGATCATCGCTCCCGCCGCCCTCTCCATAATCATCACCGCCTTCAAAGACCCCGGCGAAAGGGCCCGTGCGATGGGTGTGTGGGCGTTCGTCGTCTCCGGCGGCGCCTCCATCGGGGTCTTGCTGGGGGGCGTGCTCACACAGACGATGGGGTGGCCCTGGATCTTCTTCGTCAACATCCCCGTGGGGCTCGCCGCCTTCGCCCTGTGCCGGCCGCTCCTGGACCCCGATGTCACTCCAGCCAAACGCGGAGGGTTCGATCTGCCCGGCGCGTTCTCCGTCACGTCCTCCCTCGTGTTAGTTGTCTACGCTGTCGTTGGGTCTGGTCAGAATCCACCCGCCCTTACCATCCTTCTTATTGTCGCATCCGTGGCGTTCTTAGCCACCTTCATAGCGGTAGAAAGGCGGACGGATGCGCCGCTCGTGCCGCCGGGTGTTTTTTCTCGCTCGCGCAATCTCACCGTGAGCAACGTTGTGATGGCGCTCGCCGTCGTTGGGATGGTCGGATGGTTCTTCTTTTCCGCCCTCTATCTACAGGGAGTTCTCGGCTACGACTCTCTAGCAACCGGGCTCTCCTACCTACCGGCGACGGTCGCACTCGGGGCTATTTCCCAGGGTCCTGCCGCAAGCGCCGTAAATCGCTTTGGCATCAAGCCCACGATAGTTGGGGGACTTGGGCTGATGGCCGTCGGTCTCCTATTCTTCGCCCGGGCGCCGGTCGGTGGAAGCTTCCTCGTAAGCGTGTTGCCAGGGATGCTCGTACTCGGAGTAGGTGCGGCGTTCGGATTCATGGCGGTGATCCTGGCCTCCACCTCAGGCATCCCCGAGAGTGAGGCTGGCCTCGCCTCCGGCCTCGTGAACACCTCTCAGCAGATGGGCGGGGCTTTGGGTCTCGCTGCGCTCGCGGCCGTAGCGGCCTACATAACGGGCGCTGGCACTGGTTCCGACATCGCCGCCCTCAACTCCGGCTACCACGTAGCATTCCTGGTGGGCGCGGGCTGCGTAGTCCTCGGCGCCCTCCTCGCCGCCACCCTTCTCCGGGATCTACAGTCCGGCAGTGAGACCGGCGATGCGCTCGAACAAACCCCGGATAACACCCCACCGACCAAGACGACATGATTTACCGACAGCGGCTTACGAAAACCGCTACGTCAGGAGGATTCAATGAGTCTGAGTAAGTACAAAGTGGCCGCGGGTATCGCGGTCTCGGACATGAGCGTCGCCAGAGAATTTTACGAGGAGAAGCTAGGCCTTTTGGTGGGCATCGACTCAGGTGATAACGTACAGTACCGGTGCGGGGAGGGGACTGTGATGCACGTCTACCTCTCCCCGGAGCACGCCGGCAAGTCCACGGCTACCCTGACAGGATGGGGTGTCAACGACATCGAGATGGTCGTCGACGAACTCGCCTCGAAGGGTGTGATCTTTGAGCGCTGTGACGAAGGGTTGATCGTCACGGACGCGAAGGGTATCGCCACCTTCGACCGCGACGCGAAGGTCGCCTACTTCAAGGACCCGGACGGCAACACACACTCTATCGCTCAGGCTCCACGCTCGTAACCGGAGCCGGACGATAACACAACCCTGCCGCCCAGTTCCTTAGGGCCGATCGCTGATGAGAATGTGCCTGGAGATAGCAAGCGGCCCCGCCAGGGTCTTTTTCAACAGCCCCGATCAGGTTTGGAAACTCACTGACGTGGCACTTGCGAGTTTAGTCGGGCTCGATGCTGGCGGTTAGCCCCTCGGACCTCAGGCTGTCCTCGTACAGTTCCGCCAACTCTTTGTGGCACTTGACGACGACGGCCTTGCCGTGGGTGTGGGCCTCCATCATGAGGGCGACGGCCCGCCGGACGGACATCCTCGGTATCACCTTGCGGAGCACCTCCACTACGTGCTCCATCGGGTTGAAGTCGTCGTTGTGTAGGATCACCTTGTACGGCGGCTCCGTGGAGGATTCTTTCCGGGTCTCTTTGCGAGGAACGGTCTCTGTTGCTATGGGATGGATCATATCTCTTGATTCTAACCGATGAACGGCAAAATTTTCTCCAAAAGCTCTTCGGAAGTCTTCTGGTTACGCTCGGCTATTTCGTCTGCGCGTCCGTTGGCTGGGTAATCGGTGGGATCATCGTAGAGCAGAGGCGGCAACTCGACCGGACAGCGCTCTCGCCAGCGGCGCAACCAGTCCTTCGGCGTCTTCTCCGGTAGCTCCTGGTGTGAAACAGAGGCCCAGAGCGCACTCCACGCCCGAGGCACGACGCGCCAGATGTCGTAGCCTCCGCCGCCGGTCGCCACCCAACGCCCGCCGCAGAGCTCGTGGGCTAGTTCGTGGACTTTTCTCGGGACGTGCTCGTAGAGGCGGGTGGTCGCGGAGAGGTGCGTGAGCGGGTCGAGCGCGTGGCCGTCGCAACCGTTCTGGGAGATTATGATGTCCGGGTCGAAGGCCCGCAACAACTCCGGGACGACGGTCTCGAAACTTTGGATCCAGGAGCTATCGTCCGTGAAGGGCTCCAGCGGCATGTTTGCCGAATATCCGACGCCTTCTCCCCTCCCCCGCTCCTCGACGCCGCCGGTTCCGGGGAAGAGATACTTACCGGACTCGTGCATCGAAACGGTCAGCACCTCCGGGTCCTCGTAGAACATCCACTGAACCCCGTCTCCGTGATGGGCGTCTGTGTCCACGTAGGCTATTCGGATGCCGGGATGCTCTTCTTTCAGTCGTGCTATGGCAACCCCGGCGTCGTTGTAGACGCAGAAACCGCTCGCCTTGGAACGGAGCGCGTGATGCAGGCCGCCGGAGATGCAGAGCGCGTGGTCTACTGAGCCGCCCATCACCATCCGGCACGCCGTGAGGACCGCCCCGACGACGTGGGACGAAGCTTCGTGCATGTCCGGGAAGATCGGATTGTCCGAGGTACCGAGCCCGTAGTGGAGCAGGTCAAGCGGATTGGCCGCCCCGTTCCCGGCCTCCTGCACGCTCCTGATGTAACTCAAGCTGTGGACCGTGAACAGGTCCTTCTCGCTCACTGGCCCAGGCTCCACGAACTTGTAGCCATCCAACAAACCCAACAACTCGCACAACTCCAGCGTCAGCCGGATGCGCAACGGGTTGAAAGGATGACCCTCACCGAACCCGTAAGCCTCCAGAGAAAGGTCGTGGACTATGGCGGACGTGCCGCTCATGACCGCCGCGCTCGGCGTGGGAGTGAGGTGGTTTCCTTCTTTGAGAGGACGTCTGTTTTATGGGTTTTAGCGTCTCTTGGCGACAACGACCTACTCTTTCCTTGAGGATCCCACCTGCTAGTAGCTATTCTAGCCGAAGTAGATCCAACCGGTAGAATAAACGTCGTGGATGAATACCA
The DNA here is from genome assembly GCA_038199155.1 of Rubrobacterales bacterium. GTDB lineage: Bacteria > Actinomycetota > Rubrobacteria > Rubrobacterales > Rubrobacteraceae > JBBPZK01. The sequence goes on from JBBPZK010000286.1 coordinate 8,173, forward strand.
GAACCCCGAGCACCTAAAACAACTCCTGGCCGAGGGTGCGGCGACGCTGGTAGACGAGAACTTCACCGGAGTGCGGGCGACGTGGTGGTGGGAGCGGCGTATCGGAGGCGGCATTGAGGTCTGCCAGGAGTTGGACCCCGCCACAATGGCCCGCGACGTAGCCACAAAGGCTGGCAAGGAAGTTCCGAGAGTCCGCCAGGAGATCAAACAAGATCTGGGCCTCGAAGACGACGAGCCGGTCGTGCTGACCTTCGAGATCTCCGGCGAAACCAAAATCGCCGAAGCCGCCCGGATGCTGGCCGAACGCTCCGCAGAGCCGGAAGGTCTAGCCGCTGCTCTCTACCGCCGGATCGAGCAGTCTACAGCGTAAGCCGGGTAGCGCGGAGCGTGGATCAATAACGAGGTATGGAGTCGTCGACCTCGGAGTAGGCATCGAGGCCGCCTTCGAGGTTGAGAACGTTTTGGAAGCCGGCCTGATCGAGCGCGCGGGTCACATGCGCGCTACGGATACCGTGGTGGCAGATCACGATTATTTCGTCACCGGGGTCGAGTTCGGAAAACCTGCGGGGAAGCTCTCCAAGCGGCATCAACTCCGAGCCTTCTATCCGGGAGAGGGAGAACTCCCACGGTTCGCGTACATCGAGCAAGCGCGGCCGGTCTCCGGCATCGAGCCTGGCCTTGAGTTGCCAGGGCGTGATGTTTTGGTAGTCCGGCTGCTGCAACGCCTACGACTCGTAGTCCAGCACGATCCGCCCGTCCGTGAAAGCGTCGAGCTTCTCGACTACGGAGAGGTGGTCGGGGTGTTCGAGGTAACCTTTCAGGCCGTCCCGATCCTCGAACCGGGCGAAAAGACCGTGCGTGTAGCCGCCGGCCCGCTCGCTAAAGTTCTCGCCGACCGAGAGGCCCACCACGCCCGGAACGCTGTCTTTAAGCGCCGAGAGCGAGGAGATCAAGTCGTCCACGTCCTCACTAGATGCATCGTCACTGGCCGTAAAAAGTACCAGATGATCTATCAAGATAAGTCTCCTATCTTCGCCTCGTTATACGTGCGGAGTCTAGCAGACGTTTACGGGACGCGGCGCTCGGATTCTCCGATCTTGTAGTCGTTGATCGAGGCGTCACGCCGCTTCATCAGGCCGTCCTCGTCGAATTCCCAGTGCTCGTTGCCGTGGCTGCGCCACCACTGGCCGTCTCTGTCCCGGCTCTCGTACTCGAAGCGGACGGAGATGCGATTGTTGGTGTAGGACCACAGCTCTTTCATCAGCCGGTAGTCCAGCTCCCGCTCCCACTTGCGCTTCAGGAACTCGACTATGGCCTCGCGACCCTCGAAGAACTCGTCCCGGTTGCGCCACTTTGAGTCTTCGGTGTAGGCGAGGGCGACTTTCTCCGGATCGCGGGTGTTCCAGCCGTCCTGTGCGGCCTTCACTTTCTGGCGGGCGCTCTCTTCGTCGAACGGCGGTACGGGTGGTCTCGTCACGGGTCTCTCCTTCGTTTGGTCTCTTCGGAAACTATGCGGAATAGCGTATCCGTAGTCAAGCGGACGGCGTTAACCGGAGTCCCGTCGCTCCTTCCGGGGCCCCCGGTTGGCGAGGTAAATGCCGGAGATGACCAGGACGGCGCCAAGCGCTAGTAAGGGGCTCAAGGCTTCCCCGAGGAAGATATCGCCCAGCAGGATCGCGACTAACGGCACGAAGAAGACGTAGGCCGCGACCCGGCTCGCCTCCCCGGCGCGCACCAGTCCGAACCAGAGCACGTATGCCGACCCCGTGCCGATAAGACCCGCGTACAACAGGCTCGCCACCAGCGTCGGGTTCAAAGATATCGCCGAAACCGGTTCGATGAGCAGCCCGAACGCCGTCAGGACGATGCCCCCGGACGTGAACTGGACGGCGATGGCCCACAGCAGTGGGACTCTCTCCTGCGCCTTCTTGAAGTACACGGTCCCGAGCGCCCAGGAGAGGGCCGCAACCACCGCGAAGGCTATACCTATAGGGGATACGGAGCCGGAGAGTCCTTCGGCGCTCACGGCCACTATTCCGGCGAACCCGAGGAAGAGGCCGATCAGCTTCGTTAACTGGAGCGATTCGCCGAGGATCAGGTACGCAAGGAAGCCGGTCAGGATGGGCTGCAGGTAGATCAGGACCGCAGCCGTCCCCGAAGGCAGGCTCATAATAGCGGAAGTCTGAAACCCGAGGAACAGGACGACGTTCAGCAGGATCAAAAGCAGGTAAGTCCGCCACTCCCGGCGCAGACGCGGTTTCCCGCCCCACACAAGCGCCGCCAGCCCTACCGCCAAACCGCCGACGAGAGCCCGCGCTCCCGCGAAGAGCATCGGCGGCGCGTAGTCGAGGCCGACCTTTATAACGGTGAACGCCGAACCCCAGAACAGGATCAGCGCGACGAAAGCCGCAACCGCGAACCTGCGCTCTCCGAGGACCTGCACGGCCGCTTACGCTTTCGGGGCTGGAAGGTTCAAAGCCTCCTTAGCTTACTACGCGTAGAAGCTGCGGATCCAGCGATATTCCTTGAGCTTCTCTACCTGCTCTTCCGGAAGTCCCTTACTGTCCCCGACGGCCACGTTCTTCTCGACGTTGCAGACGGAACGCATCCCCGGTATCACGGCGGAGACAGCCGGATGAGAGAGTATGTAGCGCAGCGCGACTTCGGGCATCTCGTCTTCTGAGATACCGAGGTCGGAGACTATATTCTGGACCCGCTCGTAGACCTCTCGTTTCCGGTCTCCCCGGAAGTATTCGTTTCGGAAGTCACCCTCGTCGAACTCGGTGTCCGGTGTGATCCTACCGGTAAGCGCCCCCTCGTCGAATGGAACCCGCACTATAACCCCGACGCTGTGCCTCTCGCAGAAAGGCAACAATTCATCCTCCGGGCTCTGCTCGAAGACGTTGTAGATGACCTGAACCGTATCGACGATGCCAGTCTCAATGAGCTTGAGGGCGTTCTCCGGCTGGTGGTCGTTTATGGAGACGCCGAAGGCTTTGATCTTTCCTTCTTCCTTCAACTCCTCCACAGCCTCCATCCAACTTCCCTCGCCGACCCACTCGTCCTGCCAAACGCGGAACTGCTGCACGTCAACCGAGTCCACCCCGAGGTTCTCCAGGCTCTGCTCCGTACACTCCCTCACGTAATCACCCGGAAAAGTCTCGTCCGGATGCAATCCTTCCGGGGCGGGCCACACCCCATTCTTCGGCGGTATCTTGGTGGCGATGTGGATCTCCTCGTCCCGCTCCTTGATAACCTGCCCAACGAGCCTCTCGCTGTGACCGTCACCGTAGGCGAGCGCCGTGTCTATGAAGGTGAGCCCGAGGTCTATCGCCCGGTTTAGCGCCTTCAGCGACTCATCGTCCTCGGCGCCGAGCCAGGCGTCTTTGCCGATCCCCCACGCACCGTAGCCGATCTCCGACACTTCGATCCCCGTGCGTCCAAGCTGCCTGTAGTTCATAGAGTCCTCCGCTTGTTAGAATCCAGTAATGTTACAGCATTTCCTTACCCGCAAAGAGTTGTACGGAAACGGTCGACTCCGCCGGACGGTATAATTCATAGGGAACGGAGGTGTTGCGGTGCAGATTCTCGGCAAACGTCAGGAAGACTTGCTCGACCGGGAGCGGAATCTCTTGAAAGACCTGGAAGAGTTCCTGGTCGATTTCGGCTCGCCTTCGGAAGACGTGGAGCTGGTCCGCCAGGCTCTCTCGGACGTCGAGGAGCTTTTCCTGCTCGTCATCGTTGGCGAGTTCAACTCCGGCAAGTCGGCGTTTATAAACGCGCTGCTCGGTGCTGAGGTTTCCACCGAAGGCGTTACGCCCACGACGGATCGCATCACCGTGTTGCGTCATAGCGACGAACCGATGGAGCGCGAGCGGCGCGAGGGAATCCTTGAGATAGGCTATCCGAACGATTTTCTGCGTGAGATCTCCATAGTCGACACGCCCGGCACCAACGCCATCATCCGTCACCACGAGGAGCTTTCGCGCGGCTTCGTACCCCGCAGCGACCTGGTGTTGTTCGTGACCTCCGCAGAGCGTCCGCTGACCGAGAGCGAGCGCGGCTACCTGGAGCTTATACGAGACTGGGGAAAGAAGATACTGCTGGTCGTCAACAAAGTCGACCTCCTCCGAAGCGAGGAGAACACGAAACGGGTCCGAACCTTTATAGAGGAAGGCATCCGCTCGATGCTCGGCCTGACGCCGCCCATCTTCTTCGTTTCCTCGCTACTGGCCCAGAGGGCGAAGGCGGCGGGGAGCGAGATGGAGCGAGACGCCCTGATGAAAGCGAGCGGTTTCGGAGAGCTTGAAGGTTACGTCTCGGACCTGTTGGATGAGGAGGGACGGGTGAGGATCAAGCTGGAAAGTCCTCTCGGGGTAGTCGAGGAGCTCGGTCGGCGCTACGGTTCGACGGTCGAGGAACGTATGGGCCTCCTGGAGGATGACTTCAAGACTTCGGAGAACGTCGAGTCACAGTTGGAGGTTTTCCAGCAGGACATGAGGCGCGACTTCGACGCGCGGATGGCGGAGATAGAGAACATCGTCCACGCGCTGAACGAGCGGGCCGACGAATGGTTCGAGAGGAACATCAGGATCACCAACATCGCGGAACTCACCCGGCGCGAGAAGGTGCAGCAGCGCTTCCAGCGCGAGGTCGTCGCCGACACGGAGGGCCTCATAGACGAGCGGGTCGGCGAGTTGGTCGATTGGATGGTTGACCGGAACTTAAAGCAGTGGCGGGCGATCGTCGAGTACGTCAACCGCCGCCGCCAGAAGAAATACGACGAGCACCTGATCGGGGAGGTCGGCGACAACTTCGAGTACAACCGCACCCAGGTCCTGAACTCCGTCGGCAAGAACGCCGCGAACGTCGTCCAGCGCTACGACCGGGAACGAGAGTCGAAGAACATAGCGCTCTCCCTGCAAGGAGCCGTAGCCCAGACGGCCGCCGCCGAAGTCGGCGCTCTCGGGATGGGAGCAATCGTGGCGACGGTCGCGATGGCCTCCGCCATAGACATCACCATGACGATCACCGCGCTCCTGCTCGCCGGCCTCGGCTTCTTCGTCATCCCCTACCGGCGGCGCAAGGCCAAAGAGGAGTTCCGACAGAACACGGACGCCCTGCGCGACAAGCTCGCGGAGGTAACGGGTCGCCAGTTCGACACGGAACTCAGCCGCTCAGTGGAGCGGATGCGCGAGGCTATCGCCCCCTACACCCGCTTCGTCCGCACCGAGCACGCGCGTATGTCCGACGCCCGCTCTTCCCTGGCGGACCTGAACCACGAGGCAGACGCCCTAAAGACCGAGATAGCGGCCCCAACCGCGTCGCCTACCGCACGGCCGGATCGCCAGGAAACCTAACCCGACTACACTTCGGCTACGTTCCTTCTACGACTCACGCTCCTCGGGCCGAGCCTCGTGGCTGTGGTCCGGGGCGCCGGTAAAACCGCCGGGGCCGTCTTCGGAGAGCCGATCCGGCTCCTCGACGCGGCTCAGAGAGCGCTCCAGGACCTCTTCATCGACCGGATACGGCAAGTCTAGGCGTGAAGCGAGCGTCCTGTCCAATTCTTCGTCGGAGAGACCCCTCACCTCCTCGTTCATCTTCACGGCCTCTGACTCGTCCAAATTCGACGCACCGAGGTCGTTCACCATCAAAGCAACCATCTTGCGCTCTTTTATCTCACGGTCCACCACGGACTCCTATCTCTTATCTTTCTCTTGCTCAAGATACCGCTCCAACTCATAAACACGCGCCTCCAACTCGGAGATGCGACGGTTCTTCTCCCGGCACTTCTCCCGCCAACGGTTGCGTATCCTCTTCTCAAAAGCAACGGAGTTCTTTAAGACCTGCCGGTACTCACCCTCGACCCGACGCCGCTCTTCCTCCACCAGCCTGTCCAAGCTCTTCATACTTCTGCTAGTCTACTCTACGCAATCCGAACCTGTGGAGCTTCATACTCCACCATTGTATTAAGAAATATTAAAAACAGACTGCCGTACACAAAGAGTTTCGCCTATTTGTATCGCGTTTAGTGCTATCTAGTCCGCACATTGATATTTCTGTTGTGTTGCTTTTTTATTACGTTGTAGTTACCATCTTTCGCTGATGAGGAGGGGGGCTTCTCATTGTTGTCGGTTGCCCCCTCGAAGCTGCAAGTTGGTAGAGAGGAGAATTGGTAGTTTTGCAAGCAAGCATGAGGTTGAAGTTATCGGCGGTGAT
>JBBPZK010000287.1:0-16134 GCA_038199155.1 Rubrobacterales bacterium
AACGTCCAGGTCGCCGGCGTCACGCAGCGCTTCGGCCGCACCGAGATACTAAAGGAGATGAACCTGAGTGTCGGGACCGGCGTCTTCGGCCTGCTCGGTCCAAACGGGGCGGGCAAGACCACCCTGCTCCGCACCCTCGCCACCGCCATAAACCCGGCCAACGGCTCGCTCCGGCTCCTCGGCTACGACCCGGCAGACACCGGCGAGAGGCGCGCCCTGCGGCGGCGGCTCGGCTACCTGCCCCAGACGCTGGGCTACTATCCCAACTTCACCGTCTTCGAGTTCGTAGAATACTTCGCGCTCTTGAAAGAGATGCCCCACGAGCGTGTGCGGCCCGCCGTCGCGGAGGCCATCGAGCGCGTCGGGCTGGAGGATAGAGCGAAATCCAAGTTAAAGACATTGTCGGGCGGCATGATCCGTCGTGTCGGCATCGCCCAGGCTATAGTCAATAGCCCCGGTCTTCTACTCCTAGACGAGCCGACCGCCGGCCTCGACCCCGAGCAGCGGGTAGGGTTCCGCGACCTGATCCGAGCGATAGGCCAACGCGGCACCGTGATAGTCAGCACCCACCTCGTAGAAGACGTTGGCGCCGCCTGCTCCGAAGTCGCCCTCATGAACGGCGGCAGGATAGTCTTCCGCGGCACCCCCGACGAACTAAGCGCCAGAGGCGAAACGGGTGGCGCGGGAGACTCACCGCTGGAGCGCGGCTACACTTCCATCCTCTCCGGAGCGCGGGCATGAGCGCGGCCCGGTCTCTGCTGCGGCTGGAGCTAAAGCGCAGTGTAGGGTTGCTCCTCTTCCCGCTGCTCCTGTTGGCCGCGTGGTACGGTGCGAGTACGGATTTACCCTCGGGACTCTATCTGTGGCTCGATACCAGCTTCGCCATTAGGGATAGCGTGATCTTACTCGGACCGCTAGTCGGTGGGGTCTCTGCCTGGATGGCGAGCCGCAACCGTCGGCGCGGGATGGAGGAGATGCTCGTTATCACCCCGCGACCCTCCGCCGTGCGCGACCTCGCCGCCTGGGCCGGCACCGCCCTCTGGGGAGTCGCCGCATACGTTTTGTTTGCCACCGTGCTGTCCATCCTGACGTGGCGGAACGCGACCTGGGGTGGCCCGCTGCCTGGATCTCTACTCGTCGGCCTGCTCGCGCTGGTCGCGTACTCCGCGCTCGGCTGGGCTGTCGGCTACTGGGTGCCGAGTCGCTTTACCGCACCATTGTCCGCAATAGGACTTGTCATTTGGGAACTGGCATTGGTGGGTCCCGCTGGCATAAATCTGCATCTGACGTTGCTCTCCGTTGCCTCTTCTCTCTTGTCGCCAGAAAATTGGAGTGTTTTTCGAGAGGTGCCGCAGGTGGCAGCGCAGCAGTCTCTGTGGTTCCTTGGTCTCGGAGGGGTTGCACTCGCCGTCATAGTCCTGAAGAATTCCCTCACCAGCGTACTAGCCTGGATCGCACTGCTGGGAGCCGTGGCCGTGGCAGCGGTTGGTTTATCCGCCTCTCTTGCGGCGGGAGAACAAAAAGCGCTCAATGATTCTTTTTCAGCCAAGGCTGTTCCTTTTAAGCCTGCGTGTGAGAAAGGCGAGATTACGGTATGCGTCCACCCAGCGTACAAAAGCTTACTGCCGAGGACTTCTGAGAAGATAAACGAGGTGGCAGCACCGCTCGCCGGTGTCTCTAGTGTACCGGATCGCGCCTTGCAAACCGATGACGCTTACTCCCTGTCCGGCAAGACGGACACCGCAAACTCTTTTACCTTCGACGCATTCAACGTTACTAGGGGAGACAGCATGAGAGTGTTCGAGCAAGAGGTAGGTTGGGGTCTCGTACGCAACGGAGCCGTGTTGATAGGAGATTCCAGCACCCAGACGCATCCCTCGGCGGAGGACAGGAGACTGTGCGGGGCGACGGCGAACGAAAACTTCGACCCCGCCCTCGCGGCGCAGGATGTGGTCGGGCGATGGTTGTTACGCCGAGCAGGAGATGATCCTGAAAACCTGACGCAAGCCGGGTTCTCTGTTTCGGTATCTCCTTCCTTTGCAGAGTGCCCCAATACCGGCAAGCTCACAAAGAGGTTCTCTACCCTCGATCCCACCAAGCGTAGAGATTGGCTAAAGAAGAACTTCACCGATTTGCGCGCAGGCAAGCTCACCCTAAAGGACTTGCCATGAGGCTCACAGGGCTCTACCTCCGCTCGCGTCGCACTGGGGGAGCTGTATTGACCCTCGTGCTCGTAACCCTGCTCGCGTGGGCGGGGACTCAGTACTCACTGTCCCAGCCCAGCAACCATGTGGAGGGTGGCGCGCTGATACCTTTCCTCGTGCTCGGCGCGCTCGCCGCTGCGTGCGTGGTCGGGGCGGGCTCGGGCTCCCCGTTCGGTGAAGCCGAGCTCACCGTTTCCCGGCCGCTCTCACCGATCCGGCTCTGCCACCTCGGTGGCCTCATCGTCTTTTCTATAGTCGTTCTCGCCGCAGCACTCCTGACCTTCGATCTGCACGGCACGCGACCGGCGGCTCCGACGCTCATGCTCCTGCGCAACCTCGCCGGGTTCGGAGGGCTCGCGCTCCTGATCGCCCGCTTCTTCGGAGCCCGTCTCTCTTGGGTGTTGCCGCTCGCTTTCGGCATCGCGCCGGTCTTCGGGACCCTCAGCCCGGACGGCACTTTCCCCATCTGGGCCTGGCAGATGCAGCCCGGCGACAACTGGATTGCATGGGCTATTTCGCTCGCGTTGTTCGCGGCCGGGCTCGCTCTGATTTGCTTGTTCGGGGCGCGGGAGACTTCTGACGGGGTGGACTGAGGGCGTAGGCATTTCCTACGGGAGCCCTCCCCGCCGCCCGCCACCGGGCGGTGGGGCCGGTTCCGAAGTCTAGTTCTGAATCGGCGAGGGGCTATCCGACCCTGGTGTGATCTTTTTCTTCTCTTCGGTTGAATCTATGATTCAATCTCCGGGATGTACTACGAGATGCCAGAGCGTTTGTGTAGTGGAATGAGAAAAGGGACTTCCGCCGCTCTCCCGTACCCGGTGATGACCGGGGCGCCCGAACAATATAAACTACCGCCGCAGATCAAAAGCGGGTTGTATTGGAGGGGGAACTCTATGATGTCCGTGGAACCGGCCAGAGTCTAGTCTATGAAAGTGTCGATCCAAGAGTTGGGTAACGACGAGCCGCAGGACGGCGTCGCCAAGCTGCGCATCGCCAGCTATCCGTACTTCCCCGAGGTCCGAAACACGGAGTATTACGACGATCTCCACCGCTGGTACCTGACCCATCCGCTGGCCGGGGAGATGCGCCACTGGGTGGCCGTCACGGAGAAGGGCGAGACGGTGGGCCACCTGGCCGCGCTGCCCCAGTATTATCGGATCGACGGCCAAAGGGTCGTCGCCCACACACCCGGAGACTATATGGTGCTCCCCGGATACAGTTTCCAGGCGTTCTCACTGATGAGGACCTTTTTCCGGGAGACTGAGAACTGCGTAGCCTGCGACACGGTTCCGGCCGTTATAAGCGTTGAAACCCGGCTCGGGGCCGAGGTCGCCGGTGAGATGCAGTACGCGGCCAAACTTCTGAACGTCTCGAGGCTCCCGATCCCACCGGTCCCCGAACCCGTCAGGAAACTCCTGAACCTCCCGCCGGGCATGGCTCCAGCCAGAGGATACGAGAGCCACCCAGGCGCTGCGCAACAGCACGATGAAGAGCACCCGGCCGTACCCCCCGTCCGGCCCCGCATGCCGATCCCCGGCCCGATAAAGTCTCTCTTCAACAAAGGACTCCAGGCGGTGGATGAGGCTCTCAGTCGCGGCTACGGAAACGGCCTGAAGGCGGAAGAGTTGGAAGACTTCGACAGCTACTTCGATGAGTTCTTCGATAAGGTGGCGGCCGTTATCCCCTGCGTGCCAGAGAAGGATGCCGCTTTCTTGAACTGGCGCTACGGTCCAGGCTCTCCCCAGTACCCGGTGAAGATACTGGCCGTCAGGGGGGCGCAGGGACTCCTCGGCTACGCCGTGCTCAAGGTGACCTCCAACGGACAGGACGGCTACATACTCGACCTCACGACGCTGCCGGGATACCGGAAGGTGGCGCGGGCGCTCTTGCGGGAGTCGGTGCGTTACTTCCGGCGGGCCGGGGCCCACATCATCCGCTACCGGCTGCTCGAGTCGCCGACCTCGCTACGCCCCGAAGACCTGCGACGCCTCGGCTTCTTCCACCGAAAAGGCCGGCGTAACTCGCTTCTGGTCAAGTTCGCCGACGAGCGCCTCAACGAATTGGGCCGGAACCTGGAAAACTGGTCCTACAACGTCGGTGACGGTGAGGCGACCTTCTGGCTGAGGTAGTTGGTTTCGCGTTTGGACCCGTAGGGTAAAAGCTCTCATCGGGCCGGTCCTCGCGTGGCGCGGCCTCCCCCGAAACTTCCACCCCGGCCTGCAACGGAGGCGACTTTTATTGAGTTCTCATACGACCCAAACGAACCGTTACGAGGTGAGAGATGTCCGCGACGCCACCCGCGAGGAGTGGGACGATTGGGTACAAAGCTCGCCCGGCGGCGGCCACGTCCTGCAGGGCTACGAGTGGGGCGAGTTCAAGCGGGAGCAGGGCTGGAAACCGCTGCGTCTGGTGCTCGAAAGAGACGGAGAAGTGGTCGGCTCGGGGCAGTTCCTGCTCTACAACACGCTTCCGGTTCCCGGCTATCTGATGTACTGCACCAAGGGGCCGTGGCTGCCCTGGGAGGATACAGAGGCTGTCCGGGCCTTTTTCGAGGGCGTCGAGGAAGTCGCCGTTCACGAGGGCGTTCACACCGTCAAGATAGAGCCGGAGGTTCTGGAAGACCGGGCGGAGTTGAGGTCTCTCTTTGGTAAGATGGGTTTCCGGAAAGCTCGTTATGACCTCAATTACTCCGCCACCGTCGTCATGGACCTCGACGCCCCGGAGGACGAGTTGCTCGACCGGATGAGCGGAAAGAGCAAGAAAGGCAAGACGACTCGCTACAACATCAACGTGGCGAACAGGAAAGGGGTTGAGGTCATCGAGCCTGGGCCGGAAGACTTCGAGTGGGCCTTCGATACTTTGTATGCCTGGATCCAGAACCTCGCCGAGACAAAGGAAGGCTTCTCAAACCGCAGGCCCCGCGAATATTTCCACAAGATGATGCGCCGGATGTACGACGCCGGATGCGGCCGTTTCTACTTCTCCCGGCACGAAGATGACCTCCTATCCGGGGCCTTTGTCTTTACCTTCGGCGGGAAGTTCTGGTTTATGCACGGCGCTTCTCTCCCCGACCGCGAGAAACGGAAGCTGCAAGGGACTTACCTGTTGCAGTGGGAGATCATGCGCCGCGCCAGGGCGGAGGGCATGACCCACGCCGATATGGTAGGCGCCCCCAAGCGCGAGGATCGCACGAAAGACAACCCATACTACGGCTCCTACGAATTCAAGAGAGGTTTCGGCGGAGAGGCCGTAGACTTCGTCGGATGCCTCGACCTGCCGATAAAGCCCCGCAACGCCGCCCTCTGGTACAGCTTCGAACCCTACTACTACCGTCTGTACTACAAGCTCAAGAACAACATCTTCTATTAGGAGCTGGTCAGCTAGTCAAAAGGGGCTTTTCGTGCGAGGGTGCGGAGCGCCAGGGCGCCGACGGCCAGCACTGCGAAGGCCGCGAGCAGCGGCTTGGGAGCGGCGGAGAAGGCTCCGCGCAACGCCTCGCGACGCATGAGGCCGGCGAAGTATTCCCGGTCGTTGACGCGCGGGAACGGCTCGGCGGGGATCTTCGCGCCCAGAAAGCGGCACAGAGGCTCCCAGCCTTCCTTGACCTCGTAGACCAGAAGCCTGTCAGCGGGTACGCCGCGCTCGACCTCTTCGTTGTGGTGTTCGTAGACGGAGATCGCATGCTCGCGGTCCCAGATCCCACCCCCGAACGCCCTCTGTTCTATGACCTTATGCGCCATGGCGGGTACACGACGCGCGCCTGGGACTAGACGCCGCATCAGGGAGAGCCGGCGTCCGGGCGCTGCGAAGATGGTCTCACTCGCCGAGTCGTACCATCTATCGGCGTCTCTAACGGACAACAGCACTTTTGCTTCCGGGTAAGCTTCCATCAACTCCCGCCAGAAGACGCAAGCCGGGAAATCCACCGTGGCCCCATACCCGGCGAAGACTTCCTCGAAGTCGACCGCTTCGCCCTGATCCAGCCTGTCAGGCAACGCCTCCCAGAAAGCCGCGTGCTCGGGTTTGCCGGGGATCTCCGTCATGTGGTAGCAGGGGCCATAGCCGAGTTTCTCCAGGGCAGCCTTCAAAGACAGCGTACCCGTCCTGCCAAAACCCGCGCCTATGACCTTCATGGAACTATCTCCCTCCAGTTTTCATCGGCGCAGTGTACCAGAGAGTGTGGCTTTCGGCCCGAACCCGCAGCCCATCGCCGAAGACTTCCGGGGCTTGCTGTAATACCATCTTCGGTATGTCGGCTGTCTTGCGAACCGTGCTCTCGTTGTCCGCGGTGAGCGCCCTTTCGAGGGTGACGGGGTACGTCAGGACGATGGCCCAGGCGGCCTTCCTCGGCACGGGGTTGGTCGCCAACGCCTACGCCGTCTCGAGCATCTTGCCCAACCTTATCTACGGTTTGTTTCTGGGCGGCATCATTTATTCGATCTTTATCCCCATATTAGTTGAGCGGATCACCAGCCACGGCGAGGAAGACGCCCGCCGCCTGGTAAGCGCGCTAGCCACCGTCATCGTCCCGCTGATGGCAGTGGTGATCGTACTCGCCGTCGTCTTCGCCGCCCCACTCGTGAACCTCCTGACCAGCTGGCAGAACTCAAAGGAACTCACCCCGGAGGAAGCCAGCAGAACGGCGTCCTTGACGGTCTTGCTCTTCAGGGTTTTTATTCTGCAGATCTTTTTCTGGAGCATCGGGTCTCTCGCCACCGGCATCCTGAACGCCCACCGGCGTTTTTTCCTGCCCCTTTTTACGCCGATCGTTTTCAACCTGTTCGTCATCGCCTCTCTGGTCGGATACTTCGTGCTCTACTCGAAGTACCCGTTGCTCTCCGTCTACCTGCTCGCCGGAATTCCGACCCTCGGGGTGGCGCTGGTGACGTTGGCGTTGCTGCCGTCGGTCTGGCGCCTCGGCTACAAACCCAGCATCCTGTTGGGACATCCGGCGCTGGTTCCGGCGCTCAGGCTCGCGGGTCCGATGGTCGTATTCGTGGCGTCCTCGATCCTCCTGCAGGTGATCTCTACTCATTTTGCCTCCCTCTACAACGGCAATGCGATTCTAGGATACGCTTTCGTCGTCTTCACCCTGCCATACGGTATCTTCGTCATCTCCCTTGAGACAGTCCTCATGCCGGAGCTCTCAGAGAAGCACGCCCGTGGAGACCTGGAAGGCTACAGGGAATCTCTTTCTTTTGGCCTGCGGACGATGTCTTTTCTAATAGTGCCGTCCACGGTCGCGCTCATCGTCCTCTCGCGGCCCATAGTGAGCCTGCTCTACGAGCGGGGTAAGTTCGGTGAGCAGGCAGTCCAGAGCGTTTCAGCCCTGCTGGTCGCCTACTCGGTGGGTTTGCTCGGGTACTCGGCGTATTTCTTGCTCGTCCGGGCTTTCTACTCCCGCCAGAACAGTAAGGTCCCCGCTCTCTTGAACGTCGGCCTGCTCGTTCTCTATGCGGTCCTCGCCTATGGTCTCTCGGAAGTTATGGACCTGCGAGTGGTTGGGTTGGCGCTGGCGCTCTCGGTGGCTAACGTCGTCTTCGCCGTGCTGTGCCTCGCCGCGACGCGGCGGGAGATCAAACGCATCCAGGGGCGGCGTCTCCTCCGTTCCCTGGCAAAGATGTTCGTCGCCGGGGCCGTCATGTACGCCGCCGCGTGGGCCGGCACGACCTTTCTCGGAGACGGCTCTGGGCTCCTGGACCGTGTCTTCATACTCGCCGTGGTTGGGGGAGGTTCGCTCGTGGTCTATGTAGGCGCGGCGTTCCTGCTCGGGATCGAAGAGATGAAGTCCGCCGCCGCCCTGCTCCTCCGGCGGCGAAACGCGGCCCCCGAAGGGTAACGCGCCTGGTTCCTGAAGTGTACTCAGGGTATGTTAAGCTTTTCGTGCTCGAAAAACGAGGCGTAGCTATGGCGAGAGGAGGTTGGCGTGTCGAAGGTCTGGTCTGCAGAGAATACGAGGTATGAGGCGCGTCCGCTTCTCGATCTGATACCTCTTGGATCGGCGGCCTGATCTTGAAAGCCGTTGTAAAGCCGGTCGAAGACGCCCATCTGCCCGGAATCGACCGGTTGCGCACCCTCGTGTACCCTCACTATCCTGGAGCCTACGACACCGAGTGGCACTCTAAGGTCTGGCGCTGGCTGAAGAGCCATCCACTGGCGGACGAGGAGATGCGCCGCTGGGTGCTGGTCACCGAAGAGGATGAGGTGGTCGGGCATCTCGCCGCAACACCCCAGACCTACCGAATCGGCGGTAAGAGAGTCGTTGCACACACCCCGGCCGATTATCAGGTGCTGCCGGAGTACGGGTTTCAGGCGCTCTCCCTGATGCGGACCTTCTTCCGAAGCACCGAGAACTGCGTGGCCTGCGACATGATCCCAGCCGTTATAAGCGTCGAGGAGCGCCTCGGGGCAAAGGAAGTAGGCGGGCTTCGTTACGCGGCGAAGCTGCTCGACGTGTCGAGGCTGCCAGCACCGTCCGTTCCGTCTCGGCTACGGAAGTTCTTAGGTTCCGAGCAAGAAACGGCGACCGCCCAGGCCGCCCGCGGATACGCAGGTCAGGGAGGGCCGGAGACATCAGAGGGGATAGAACCTCCGCCGGTACATCCGCGAGCCTTGATCCCAAAACCCGTCAGAAAACTCCTGAACGGGGGACTCGGGACCATCGACGAGGCTCTCGGCGGCGCTTTCAGGGGAGAGTTGGAGACGGTCCAACTCGAAAGGTTCGACGAGAGCTTCGACGAGTTCTTCGAGAAGGTGGCCGCCGCTATTCCCTGTCTGCCAGAGAAGGACGCTGCTTTCTTGAACTGGCGCTACGTCGCCTCTACGACCGCCCCGGTGACTATTCTCGGGGTGAGGGGAGAAGATGGAGGGCTCCTCGGTTACGCTGTCCTCAAGGTGGCGACGTCGGGTCCCGACAAGGGCAAGGATAGCGGTATACTCGACCTCACGACGCTTCCGGGCCGCTACGACGTGGCGCGGGCGCTGCTGCGGGAGATCGTGCGCAGCTTACGCAAGGCAGGGGCGCACATCATCCGGTACAGGTCGATGGGCGCGCCAACCGCGCCCCGCAAGGAGGACTTGATGAGGTTCGGGTTCTTCTATCGCGAAGGCAGAAGCCACACGCTTTTGGCGAAGTTCGCGGACGGTGAATTGAATAAGATAGCCCACGATGCAGACAACTGGTCGTACAGCATCGGTGACGGTGAGGCGACATTTTGGTCCAGGTAAGAGAGTAAACAGGAGGCAAGAATGGACATTAGCACGGACAACGCGGCGGCCGAGATCCGCACCTGGCTACAAGAGAACGTAACCGGAGACTGGGAGATACCGGACGACTATCCCCTGATCGAGAGCGGAGTCCTGACCTCGCTCCAGACGGTGGAACTGGTGATGTTCATGGAGGACAAGTTCGGCATCAGCGTCGAAGACGAGGAGCTGGACGAAGAGAACTTCGAGTCCGTAAAGTCAATCGCCGGGCTGGTGGCGAGCAAGACCGCGTGAGCATCTTCCCGGAATTCACCCTGCACGACCTGCTCCGCAACTCCGTGGAGCGGGACCCCGGCAAGATCGCGGTCGTGGACGGCAACACCGAATACACCTACGAAGACCTGGACCGTCAGAGCGGTGCTCTTTGCGCGGCGCTGATCGGGGAGGGCGTCCGTAAGGGTGACCGGGTCGGCGTCCTGCTCGAGAAGTCCTGGGAGGCTATCGTGGCGATGCTCGCGGCTTCCAGAGCCGGGGCCGCCTACGTGAACGTTAACCCTCTCCTAAAGGTCCAGCAGGTCGAGTACATAATCAGGGACTGCGACATCCGGGTCGCTATAGGTGACTCACCCAAACTCGCGGAGCTTGAGTCGGTAAAGTTCGACGCCGCCTTCTACAAGGGTGACGAGCCCGAGAAAGTCCCGGCCGGGACCTCGATGGATCTCTCCGAGGTACTGCGAGATTCCGGCGGCTCAGGAGATGTCGTAGAAGTCTCGGAGGTGGACCTCGGGACGATCTTGTACACTTCCGGTTCCACGGGGATGCCGAAGGGTGTGGCGACGAGTCAGCGCAACCTGGTGTCCGGAGCCCAGATCGTCTCTACCTACCTGGAGAACACACCGGAGGACCGCATCCTCTCTGCGCTCCCGCTCAACTTCGACGCCGGGATGAGCCAGTTCACGACCTCCCTGCGGGCGGGGGCCACGCTGGTCCTGCAGCGCTCGCGGCTGCCCGGCGACCTGCTGAAAGCGCTTCGCAGGCACGACATCACGGGTGTTACCGGGGTGCCGCCGCTGTGGGGTCTCCTGCTGCGCGGCGCCAAGACAATCGAGGAAAAGCCGCTCGAAAACCTGCGCTACATCGCCAATACGGGCGGCCGCATCCCCCAGGCGAACCTGGACGAATTAAAGCGTCTGCTGGAGCCTTCGGGTACGAAGATCTACCTGATGTACGGTCTCACGGAGGCTTTCCGCTCGACTTACTTGCCGCCGGATGAAGTCTGGCGCTCTTCACCGGAGAGAGGCTGGTGTATCGGCAAGGCCATCCCAAATACGGAGGTCATGGTCGTGGACAAGGGAGGCTGCGAGTGCGATCCCGGCGAGGTTGGAGAGTTGATCCACCGTGGTCCAACGGTTGCGATGGGCTACTGGGGCAACGAGGAGGCCACGCGCAAGGCGTACCGCCCGAACCCGCTCGCCTCGCCGGAACTTCTAGGTGTGGAGAAGGTGGTCTACTCCGGCGACTTGGCGCGTAGGGACGAGGAAGGCTATTTCTACCTGACGGGCCGCGCGGACGCGATGATAAAGTCCCAGGGCTACCGCATGAGCCCGGAAGAAGTGGAGGGGCTCCTCGTCGGCTCCGGGATCGTAGACGAAGCCTGCGCCTTCGGCGTGCCGGACCCGGAGATGGGGCAGCAGATCGTGGCCGCAGTGACGCTCAAGAATGGCGACGGGAAAGAGGCCGTGCGGGGTATAAGGCAGCACTGCATAGAGAACGGGCCACCGTACATGGTGCCAAAAGAGATACTCGTACATGAGGAAGACCTCCCAAAGACCGCTTCGGGCAAAATAGATCGGAAGACGATAAGTAATGCTTACTCAGATAGATAAAGCAAAAAGCCTGGCCGAGCGCTTCGGCGGCGTCCGGGACGGAGAGTTCTCTCCGGGCGGCGTCCCGATCTCCCGGATAGCGGAAGAGTACGGGACGCCCTTCTACCTCTACAGCGGGGAGATGATCTCCGACCGGATCCAAGCTCTCCACGAAGCTTTCGGGGAGGGCGTCGAGATATCCTTTTCGCTCAAGGCCAACCCGAACCTCGGTGTTTGCCAGATCGTGGGCCGCGACCGTCAGGCGGGGGCGGAGATCGCCTCTTCCGGCGAACTGGTAGTCGCGCGGGCGGCCGGCTTCGACCCGGAGGACATAGTCTTCGCGGGCCCCGGAAAGACTGACGACGAGCTGCGCCGGGCCGTAGAGGAAGACATCTTCGCCGTCAACGTCGAGTCTCTGGGTGAGATCGAACGCCTCGCCGCCATAGCCGAGAACGCCGGACGCCGCATCGGGGTAGGACTCCGCATCAACCCGGAGGCCCAACTCATGGGTTCCGGGATGCGCATGGGCGGCACGGTCGGGCAGTTCGGTATGGACCAGGCGGACCTCGAAGAAGCGGTTCGTAAGACGCTCGACCACCCGCAACTCATCCTGCGGGGCGTCCACGTCTACACGGCTACCCAGGTCTTCGAGGTCGAGGCGCTTCTGGAGCACTGCCGCAACATCTTCGAGGTAGCCCTGGAAGCTGCCGACCACGCCGGGAGTCCGCTCGAGATGATCGACTTCGGCGGCGGCTTCGGCGTCCCGTACTTCGAGAAGATGGTCGAGTTCGACCTTGAGAAGTTCGGCCGGGGCTTCCGAGAGCTTTTCTCCTCCTACCGCTCCGACCCGCGCCTCTCCGGTTGCCGCTTTATCTTCGAATTGGGCCGCTACCTCGTCGGAGAAGCCGGGGTCTACGTCACGCGCGTCGTGGACGTAAAGCGGACCAGGGGCAAGACCTTCGCCGTCACCGACGGCGGCATGAACCACCACCTGACCGCAACTGGGAACATGGGCCAGGTCTTCCGCAAGTCCTACCCGCTGCTCAACCTCAGCCGCGCCGAAGCGGGGCCGGGGGAAGAAGGCATCGCGGTCGCCGGGCCTTGCTGCACGCCGCTCGACTCCTTCGGCAACAACGTACCGCTCGCCGAGCCGGAAACGGGAGATTTGATCGGGGTTTTCTACAGCGGGGCATACGGCTTTAGCGCCAGCAACCTCGGCTTCTTGAGCCATCCCTCTCCAGCCGAAGTCCTCCTCTGGCAAGGAGAAGCGCACCTGCTGCGCCCGGCCGGAGAACCGGAAGACGTGCTAAAAGGACAAGAAGCGTTAGCCACTAAGTAGTACGAAGTAGTAGAAGCGCGGAGAGAGGCTGGGCGGAGAAAGTCCGCCAGCCAGTTTATCTTTACGGCCTGATAGGCGCTACCGGTATATCTTCCGGGGTGTAGGTCTTGCCCTTGAGAGTCACCGGCTGGTAGGAATCGGTATGGAGCAGGCCGTCGAAAAGGACCTTGCCGGTCTTCTCGTCCGTCACCTTTTTGTAAGTCTCCCAGGTGCTCGACTGGGCGCTCATGTTGGTCGGCTTCGAGTCCATCTGAACATTCAGGCCCGTTGATTTCTGGCCGTAGACCTCGGCGTAGATGTAGCCGTCGTTCTCGACGTGTTCCCGGAGCATGATGTAGCCGGGAGAAGTATTCACGAACTTCATGTCCAGTTGCTGGCCGCCGCCGAACCCGAACCAGACCGTGGCGTCGAAGCCGGGCCTGATGTAGTTTAGCTCCGCGTAGTGCGGGTGACGCTCCGTTACGTTTAGCCCGGCCCAGTTGACGGCCATGTAAAGCGTCGAGGCCACCTGACACAGACCGCCTCCGTAAGCGGAGTCGACCTTGCCGCCCTCGCCGAAGATGTGAGCCTTCTTGTACTGAAGGGGAGCGGCTAGCTCGTCGAACGAGAATTTCTCGCCAGGTGCGAGCACCGTGCCGCTGAGCCCACCGGAGGCTATCTTCAGGTTGTCCACCCGCGCCTGGCTGGAGTCGCCGGTCCCGATGTACTTGGTCCGGTACTTGCCGAGCACCTGGGTTGGCTTTAGCTGCTCGGCCTTTGCGGTAGTAAGCTGCGGCTGGGCCGTAATGACCGGGACATCGTACTCGTGTTTGCCTGTAAAGAGGCCGTTCTGCAACTCTCCCATCAGTTTCGAGTCATCTATCCTGGCGCCCGTCTGGCTCTTTTGCACCGAGGGGACGTTTCCCTGGAAGACGAACTTGGCGTCTACCGGCTTCTTCTCCAGCGAGCCGTACATGGCTCCCATTTCGGATTTCAGGATCTTCTCGTCGATGCCGACCTGAAGCTTGTTGCCTTTCCTGTCAAAGGTCAAAGCCTGGCTTACGCCCTGGGTCGCGAGGGTCCACTGCTGCCCGCTCTCTTTATGTGAGAACTTCACGGGTGCCGAGAGGGCCGTGTGTGTCTTGTCGGCGGCCGCCTTTGCTTCTTTGGTGGAGATGTGAGGCTTCAGGACTTTGCCGACTATCTTTACCTGTCCTGTCATGCCGTCCACGGCGTTGTCGACGTTGTTCATGGTGGCGGGGACGTTCAGCTCGTATCCCTTTTTCGACGCCCCAACCTGTACGTCGGAGCCATACACCGACAACGACGCTTCCTGGGGTTTCTGATGCATCTTCTGGGCTATCTGGTTGACCATCGAACGGGCCGTGTCTTTGCGGTAGCCGACCTCGGGTGAGACTTTCACGGCGCCGAGATCCGCCTTCAGACGGTCCTTCAAGTTGGTGAAGACGTTGCCCTCGCGCCCGACGGCGTAAGCTTTATCCATGCTTCCGGCTACGTCGAAGTTCACGCCCATCTGCTTGCTCGCGAGGGTAAACTTCTCGGGGCCCGTAAACTGGATCTCCTTGAGCGCGCCCGTGGTTCGCTTCTGGAGGGCTCCCCGCGCCTGATCCTTGGTCTTGCCGCCGAGGTCAACGCTTCCAACCGAGACGCCGTTGTGGATCTTCCCGGAGTTGGCCCAATAATCGGCCGCCACCAGAACGACCAACAAGATAACGATCAGGAACGCCGATCCGAGAAGCCAAGCTCCCCGACGGTTTCCACGATAATTCTTTCGAGACAGCCTGCGAGAGCCGCCCGAACCACTCTTTTCTGTCTTACTAAGGTCCTTGATGCTCAAAATCCTAGCCTCCGCCAGTAGCTTTCCACGGCGGGTTCAGTGAGCGATCCGAGTTTCAAGTAGAGGTCCTCCCATACCTGTCGGCGGTTCTCCATCCCGCGTACTTTTAGTAAACGCAAAAAATGTTTTTATCATGATAGAAGGTAACTTACCAGCTTTTGCACCGCATAGTACGGAAACTCGTCTCCGAAGGTCACGCTACTAATTCCCTGGCGACGAAATGAGTGGTGAGGAAAAAGACCTTCACCCCTCATAAACCGTCCGCCGGCCGGACTCTACGCTATATAACGGAGCTGGAAGGGCCTCCGGCGACGTAGATGGTCTCGCCGCTTATGTAGGAGGCGTCGTCCGAGACGAGGAAGGCCACGACGTTCGCGATGTCCTCCACGCGTCCGAAGCGCTTGAGGGGGATGTTCTTGGAGAACTGGTTCTTCATGTCCTCCATGGTCATCCCGACCCTCTCGGCCGCCTCGCGGGTCATCTCCGTCTCGATCCAACCGGGCGCAACCGCGTTGACGTTTATGTTGAACCGCCCGAGCTCCAGCGCCAGCGTCCGGGCCAGCGACTGCAACCCACCCTTCGCGGCGGAGTAGTTAGCCTGACCCTTGTTCCCCAAAGCCACGATAGAACTGGTCATCACGATCTTGCCGGACTCCTGCTCCACCATGTACTTCTGGGCGGCCCTGGAGCAAAGGAAACTCCCCTTGAGGTGTATGTCGAGCACCGTGTCCCAATCGTCCTCGCTCATCTTGAACGAGAGATTGTCCCTCAAGACCCCGGCGTTGTTGACCAGGATGTCTATCCGCCCGAAGCGCTCCACGACTTTCTCGAACGCATCATTTACCTGCTCCGCATCCGAAACGTCACAGGCGACCGCCATAGCTTCCGCCCCGGCCTCCTCGACCGCCGCGACCGTCTGCTGACCAGCCTCGGCTGAGAGGTCCAGAACGGCGATGTTGGCCCCGTCACGGGCCATCCTGAGCGCCTCAGCCGCCCCGATACCACGGGCCGCTCCCGTTACGATCGCCACCCGTCCACTTAGTCTGCCCACTTCGTTACACCTTCCTAAAAACGCTTCCAAATAACCAACCCCCGAACCCAAAACCTCTGTCCGGTACGGGAGCATACATTTCATACAGAGTATATACGACTGGTACCTATGTGTGGATCATTTATAGAAGCAACGCACAGATATGTGCATTCGCGCGTCAGCGAAACTCTGCCAATCCATGAAGTTTATTCCCTACGTCGGGTGGTTCGCAACCCTTTCGCTGGGTCTCTCCGGCGTGATAGGCTGGCGGATGATTTAGCGTTGGTGTGCAATTTTTGGGAGGTGTGCTCTATGGAGTATCGGCGTCTTGGGAACTCTGGTTTGTTCGTCTCCGCCCTTACGCTCGGCACGATGACTTTCGGCGGTCGGGGCAAGTTCGGCATGGTTGGCAAGACCGACGTCGAGACCGCGACCCGGCAGGTTGATATGTGCCTAGATGCGGGGGTCAACCTCTTTGATACCGCCGACATGTACTCCGATGGCGAGTCCGAGGAGATCCTGGGACAAGCCATCAAGGGGCGCCGGGACCGGCTCTTGCTGTGACGCCTGCTAAGTTCGGCGCGTTCGCCGCCGCGTCGGCCCCCCGCGCCGACGCTCCCGGGCGGCATTGTGGCGCTCGGAAGCGCCGCCGC
>JBBPZK010000288.1:0-9992 GCA_038199155.1 Rubrobacterales bacterium
AACGAAACCCTCGCCTGGACGAACGGATAGTCCAGAACTTGAACAAAGACACGAGTCTGCCGTTCGGGGACGCGGAGTTCGACGGGGCCGGTATCTGCGTCTCAATAGATTACTTGACGCGACCTGTCGAGGTGCTCCGGGAGGTCGGGCGCGTCCTGAAAGTCGGCGCGCCGGTGGTCGTTACGTTCTCAAACCGTTGTTTCCCGACGAAAGCGGTCGCGGTCTGGCACGAGTTGGATGATGCGGGACACGTGCGGCTCGTCGAGCAGTATCTGCGGGAAGCGGGCAACTTCGAGGATGTTCGGAGCCTGGACCGGAGCCCGAGGCGGATGTTTTCGGACCCGCTCTACGGGGTGGTCGGCAAGAGTACGGGAGTTTACGAGGGAGGGAGCTTCGGTGGCTAAGAAATCTTACGAGGAGAAGTATACGCATCCGAGGATGCGGGAGGAGATCAAGGAAGATGTCAAAGCCTCCGACAAAGGCGGCGAGCCAGGCCAATGGTCCGCCCGAAAGTCACAACTTCTCACCAAAGAATACGAGAGGCGAGGCGGCGGCTACAAGGGCGATAAGGACGAGAGCCAGAGAGACCTCGAACAGTGGACCGACGAAGAGTGGCAGACTCGCGAGGGCAAAGCGAGAGCCCGAGAAGATGACGAGACGGCCCGCTACCTCCCGAAAGAAGCCTGGGAGAACATGAACGAGGACGAAAAGCGAGAAACTGACCGGAGAAAACGTGAAGGCTCCCAACGGGGCGAGCAGTACGTGGAGAATATCGAGGAGGCGAAGCAAGCGCGTCAGGAAGCACACGAGAGTCTTCCGCTCAGCGGCTACGACGACCTGAACGTCGAGGAGGTAGAGAAAAAGGCGCAAGGTCTCTCGAACGAAGAAATAGAGCACGTCCTCGCTTACGAGAGACAGCACGAAAACCGAAAGACCCTGGTAACGAAGCTGGAGCGCCGGCTGGGCGACGGCTCCTGAGTTCGCCGTAAACGCTCATGAGGATCTACGGCCTAGACTTCACAAGCGCCCCGAGTAAGAGGAAACTGCTTATCGCGATCCACTGCTCTCTGGAAGATAAGATTCTAAAGGTCGAGGGTTCGGAGACGATGTTCAGCTTCGAGAGGTTCGAGGAATTCTTGGGCCGTCCGGGGCCGTGGGTCTGCGGGATGGACTTTCCTTTCGGCCAGCCGCGCTCTCTAGTCGAAGCACTCGGTTGGCCTGCTGACTGGGAAGGCTACGTGGGCGAAGTGGCTGCTATTGGGAAAGAAAGGTTCGAGGGGTACATCCGGGCGGACATGGCGAAGAGGCCGGCTGGTAAAAAGTGGCGCTACCGGCTGGCGGACCGTCGTTCGGGATCCAGCAGCGCGATGATGCTCTTCCGGGTGCCGGTCGGCAAGATGTTCTTCCAAGGGGCGCCGCGCTTGCTCTCATCCGGCGTAAACGTCATCCCTTGCCGTCCAAACGGAGACGCCCGCGTGGCGCTCGAAGCTTACCCGGCCGTCGTCACCCGGCGGTTCCTGGGACGGCGAAGTTACAAGAGCGACGAACGAAAGAAACAGACGGACGCGCAACGCTCCGCTCGGGAAGGCTTGATCTCCGGGCTCCAGTCGCCCACGCTTGAAGAAGCCTACGGATTCCGTATCCTGATGGGCGAAGAATGGCGGGAGCGCTTCATCCAGGAGCCGGCCGCCGACAGCCTCGACTCGTTGTTGTGCGCCGTGCAGGTGGCGTGGTCTTATACGAGGAAAGACGAAGGTTGGGGAGTGACGGGGGAGTGTGACCCTTCTGAGGGTTGGATCCTCGACCCCGCCCTCCTCCAAAACAACGATAAATAGGAGATCATCCTGAGCTACGGAGATAAGTTCGACTACGCCCTCCTCTACGCTTCCCGCATCCACCGCGACCAGACCCGCAAAGGCAGCGAGACACCATACATCAACCATCTGTTGGCGATCGCGGCGATCGTGGGTGAGAACGGAGGCACGGAAGACGAAGTAATAGCCGCGCTGCTCCACGACGCCCCAGAAGACCAGGGCGGCACGCAGAGGCTCGAAGACATCCGCGTCCGCTTCGGGGACGAAGTTGCGGAGACAGTAGCCGGCTGCACCGACACCTACGAGACTCCCAAACCACCCTGGCGAGAGCGCAAAGAGCGCTACATAGAGCATCTGGGATCCACCCCGGCGTCCGTAAGGCTCGTCTCGGCGGCTGATAAGCTGCACAATGCCCGCGCCATCCTCGCGGACCTCCGCGCGGTGGGCGACGATTTGTGGGACCGCTTTACCGGCGGTAAGCAGGGTACGCTCTGGTACTATCGTGCGGTAACGGAAGCGCTGAAAGAGGCCGGTACGAACCCTGTGATTGCGGAGTTGGACCGGGTGGTGGATGAGGTGGAGGAACTCGCGCGTCGCGAAGCAAACGTAAAGTAGAGGAGGAGCGTAGTGCAGAACGAACCGTTACGTCTAGGGGTGCTCGGGGCAGCCAGGATCTCCCTCGGCGCCATCATACCCGCCGCCTTCCAGACGGAAGCCGTCGAAGTTACAGCAGTCGCGACCCGGAGCGGCGGCAAGTCGGAGAAGATCAAGGAATCGGCCCCGAACGCCCGGATCCTCGAAGACTACGAAGCCCTACTCGACGATGACAGCGTCGAAGCGGTCTACATACCCCTGCCGAACTCGATGCACGTAGATTGGACCCTCCGGGCGCTGGATGCCGGCAAGCACGTACTCTGCGAGAAGCCCTTCTCACTCGATGCGGCCGGCGCCGAAAAAGCGATGGAGAAAGCAAAAGAAAAGAACTTAAAGTTGGCGGAGGGCTTTATGTACCGGCTGCACCGCCAGACGCTGCGCCTCGGGGAGTTACTTTCGGACGGGGTGGTTGGCGAGGTGCGGCAGGTGATCTCCGAATTCGGGCATCGGCTCGACGACCCGGAGGATGTGCGGGCCGTCGGCTCTCTGGGCGGTGGTTCCCTGGGAGATGTCGGCTGCTACTGCGTGAGCGGCGTCAGGCTCGCGTTCGGGGACGAGCCCCGGCGGGCTACCGCTTCGGCCCGCTTCGACGACTCCGGCGCGGATCGGGAGTTTGCGGGTCTGTTGGAGTTCGACGGCGGGGTTGGGATCGTCTCTTGCAGCATCTCATCCGCCCGTAGGGAACGGCTGCAGATCGTAGGTATCGAGGGACGCATCGTGCTCGACGCCCCGTTCCGGGCGGATAAGTCCGGCGGTGGCATCGAGATCATCCGGGGAGATGAAAGCTCTACGGAAGACTTCGAGCCAGACAATCCCTACCTGCGCGAGTTGGAGGACTTCGCCGCCGCCGTTCGGCAGGACCGGGAACCGGCCGTCGGTCCTCGGGAAATAATGAGGAACGCCCGTGCCCTGGGCGCTTTGCTGGAATCGGCCCGACAAGGTGGCGAACCGCGCGAAGTGTAGAGGTCCTGTTAGCGGGGAGAGAAGCGGATCCAATCTATACGCACGAATCGGTTGGTGCCCGGCTTCTGGCCGCCGAGCCAGTTTGGATACCAGGTATTTGCTATGAGGCGCATCGGGTCGCGGGGCAGCCCGTGGGTCCACCGCTTCATGAGCTTGCCGTCCACATAGAAGCTCAAGGAATGCGGAGCGTACCTGAAGAAGTACCGATGGTAGCCTGCTGACGCATCGAAAGGGAGGCGCATCGTGTCAGTGTGGGTCATGGAGCCGCCGGAGTAGGTCGTGAAGGAGATGCGCCTGGAGTGGTCGTTGAATATCTCCACGTCGAGCTCGCTCTGGAAGTCCGGGCTAGTATAGAGAAAGAAACCGGTGATCGAAGTTGGCGCGTAAGGTACCCGCATCCGGGCGCTGTAGTCCCCGTAACGATAGAGATTGTTGGAGTAGAGTTCACCGCCGTCCAGGGTATGAGCGGGGATCTTTAGAAAAAGATTTCCACGCCGCGCGAAGACGTTGTTCGGATCCAGGTAGCTCCTGCCCAGTTGGTGATCTCCCTTGGACCATATGGCCTTGTGGAACGCGCTGAAGCCATCCGAAAACCCGGAAGTCGAGGCGGAAGCTATCCCAACGATGAGCGTCAACTGCGCGACGCATATAACAACCAACACGATGACGCGTCTCAAATGTCTCTCCTAAATTCCGTCTTCAAAGGATCTTCAACGGATCCTACCTGTAAAACCTACAATTGGTTTATCGGCAATATAAGGGAATAACTTTAGCCCCGCCTCCAGTTACGACGTGCTCATGTATTGCGCCCGGCAGGCTGTGGTTTAATCCACTACGTTGCGAGTTTCGAGGAGAGAAGTTCCAACCGAGAGGAGCCGTAGCAGTGGCCGATAAACAGTACGTGGTAGCCGTCGGTACCGACGACGCGGGAGTAAACCTCAAGAACTTCATAAAAGAGCAATTGCAGGAAGACCCCAGGGTCAAGGAGGTCCGCGACTTCGGCGTGATGGACGAAGACGACAAGACCGAGTATCCCATAGTCTGCATAAAGGCGGCAGAGGCGGTCGCAAGCGGCGAGGTAGACCGGGCGGTTCTCTTCGGCGGTACGGGCCTCGGTGAAGCGATATCGGCCAACAAGGTAAAAGGGGTGCGCGCCGCTGTCGCCACCGACCCGTACTCCATAGAGAGGTCCATACTCTCCAACAACTGCCAGGTGCTTTGCCTCGGGGAGCGCGTGGTCGCCCCGGAACTCGCCGACCGGGTAGTAAAACAGTGGCTCGGCTACGAGTTCGACACTTCTTCCCCATCGGCCCAAAAAGTAAGCATAATAACCGACTACGAAGAGACCGGAAGCTTGTAAACCCGCGTTTGTGGGTAGACTTTTCTCTTGTAGCCTCGCGGAGATGAGCGGGGCGTAATGCCATCGTCCGCTACGAAGGGGTGTCCGTGGAGACAGAGGAGCGAGAGAAACAGGAGGCGTTGGATCTCGTAACCGTCGGGGAGACGCTGGTCGATTTTATCTCCGCAGAGAAGACGGACTGGCTCCGAAACGCCACGACTTTCAAGCGCTACCTCGGAGGCTCGCCCGCCAATATCTCGGTCTACCTCTCGAAGCTCGGCGGCTCGGCGGCCGTCATCTCCAAGACCGGCATCGGGGCGTTCGGCAAGTTCCTGAAGAGCGAACTTCAGCGCCACGGGGTCTACACCGAATACCTGGTCATGGACCACCGGACGAACACTACCATCATCTTCGTCTCCTCCACGACCGGCACCCCGGACTTCGAGGACTTCCGCAGCGGCGACGTGCTGCTGCAGCCCGCCGAAGTCTCCGAGGAAGCCATAAGCCGTGCCCGCATCGTCCACTCCTCAGCCTTCGCCCTCTCACGCGAGCCGTGCCGTTCGGCCGTCTTCAAAGCGTTTCGGATGGCGCGGGATCAGGGGAAGATAGTCTCCTTCGACCCGAACTACAGCCGACGCATCTGGCCCGATTACAAAGAGGCCCAGAGGATTCTCCGCGAAGCGTACCGCTACGTGGATATCACCAAGCCTTCCCTCGACGACGCCGGACGCTTTTTCGGCCGGGAGTACGAACCGGCGGATTATCCGGCTATGTTCCACGAGTTGGGGCCGAAGACAGTTGTTCTAACGATGGGCAAAGATGGCACTTTGGTCTCCGAGGAGGGAAAGTCGACCTACCACGTACCCGCCAACCCCGTCGACGCTGTGGATGCGACCGGCGCGGGAGACGCTTTCTGGGCCGGGTTCCTGGTAGCCAAGCTCGACGGTAACTCGGTGGAGCGCTCGGCCCTCTTCGCGAGAGAAGTCGTGGAGCTAAAACTGACGACGACCGGACCACTCCCCTCCGAGATAAACCGCAAGGAGATCTACGCCCGCCTCGACGAGGCGCCAGAGAACGAAGTAGAGAGAATAAAAGAAGACCCGGAAGAGTAGCAGCGGAAGGGAAAGATAGCCGGTGCGCCTCGCCTTCGTAAACCCACAAGGCAATTTCGACGCCGGAAACAGCTACCTCGCGTCCCACCCGGACTTCGGCGGCCAGCTAGTCTACGTCCGGGAAGTCGCGCGGGCGCTAGGCGCGATGGGCCACCAGGCCGATATCCTGACCCGCCGCATCCACGACCCGGCCTGGCCGGAGTTCGCCGCCCCAACAGACGCCTACCCGGACGATCCAAACGTCCGTATCCTGCGTATCTCCTGCGGCCCCGATGGGTTCCTTCCCAAAGAGGAACTCTGGCCGTACCTCGGCGAGTGGGCGGAGGGAGTGGCCGATCTGTATCGGGAGGAGGATATCTGGCCCGACCTCTGGACCGGCCACTACGCCGACGGCGGCCTCTGCGCGGCGCTTCTTTCAGAGGTCTCCGGGGTCCCGTTCACCTTCACCGGACATTCTTTAGGAGCCTGGAAGTTGGACTTCCTGGTCCGAGACCCTGAAGACACCGACGCGCTTTTTAGGGCCGACGCCGAATACAACTTCGGGGCCAGGATCGGGGCGGAGCGGGCCGCCATCGCCCGCTCTTCAGTCATCATCACCAGCAGCGTCGCCGAACGCCGCGAACAGTACGCCCATCCGGCATACAGAGACCTCATCAACCCGGAAGAAGATAATCGCTTCGCCGTGATACCGCCGGGCGTCAACCTCGACATCTTCGCCCCCAAAGCCGAGAGCCCCTGGGAAGACGAGGTGCGGGCGAAGATAGAGGCCATGTACCAGCGGGACATCGACCCGGATCGGCGAAGATCGCCCGCCGTCATCGCCTGGAGTCGCCTCGACCCCAAAAAGAACCACATCGCGCTCGTGAGGGCTTTCGCGAGGTCCGCCGGGTTGAGGGAGGCGGCGAACCTGGTCATGATCACCCGTGGACTCGAAGATCCGTTGCGGGACCCCGGCTCCGTCCCGGAAGACCAGCGGACAGTCCTCCGAGACCTCGTCTCCGAGATAGAAGCGGCGAGCCTGTGGGGATGCGTCTCGGCCTTCGGCTTGTCGGGACAGACCGCCCTCGCGGCGCTCTATCGCTGGGGCGTGGATACCGGCGGCGTATTCTGCCTGCCCGCCGAGTACGAGCCGTTCGGCATGACCTTGATCGAAGCGATGTCCGTCGGGCTCCCCGTGGTCGCCACCGGAAACGGCGGACCCCGCGACACCACCGACGAGGGACGGGCTGGTCTGCTGGTGGACCCCCACGACCCGGAAGACATCGCCGACAAGTTACTCTCCCTGGTCGGCGATCGCGAGAACTGGCGAGCCTACGCTGCGCGTGGCCGCGAGCGAGTCCGCGAGCGCTACACTTGGCGCGGGACCGCCGAAGGGTACCTGAGCTTGGCGAAAGAGTTACGCACCTGCCACAATAGAGGAGATGCGTACTTTCCGCTTCCAGAGTTCGTCCGCCGGCTAGTCGAGCTTCCGAGACTGCAAAGCTGGGAAAAGTCCAGAGGCGAGGAGGCCGAAAACTGAGATAGAGAAGGAGATCCAATGCACGTAGCGTTCCTGAACCCGCAGGGCAACTTTGACCCGGCCGACTCCTACTGGACGGCGCATCCGGACTTCGGTGGACAGCTAGTCTACGTCAAGCAACTCGCCCTCGCGATGGGTAACCTCGGCCACCGCGTAGACATAGTGACGCGAAGGATCCTAGACCCGGCCTGGCCGGAGTTCGCCGCCCCAACAGACGCTTACCCGGACGATCCAAACGTCCGTATCCTGCGTATCTCCTGCGGCCCCGATGGATTCCTTCCCAAAGAGGAACTCTGGCCGTACCTCGCCACGGAGTTCGTACCGAACCTGCTGGACCTCTACGAGGAGGAAGGCTCCCTTCCCGACGCGGTAACGGCCCACTACGGCGATGGCGGCCTCTGCGCGGCTGTGATGCAGGAGCGAACCGGCGTCCCGTTTAGCTTTACGGCCCACTCTCTGGGGGCGCAGAAGATGGACAAGATGGGTCTCGGTCGCGGCGACATCTCCGAGGCCGACGCCCACTACCACTTCTCCCGCCGGCTGGCGGCCGAGAGGCTCTCGATGAACCGCTCGGCGGTCAACGTGACCAGCACCTCCCAGGAACGCTACAGCCAGTACACCCACAACGCCTATCGTGGGGCCGTGGACCCGACCGACGACGCGCGCTTCGCGGCCGTCCCGCCGGGCGTCGCCATGCACATCTTCGACAAATCGAGCCGCCACGAAGAAGAAGAGGCCGTCCACGAGCACGTCCGTTCGATGCTCGCGCGAGACTTGCGCCCCGAACGCCTGGATCTCCCGTGCATCGTCGCCTCCAGCCGTCTGGACCCGAAGAAGAACCACCAGGCGCTCGTCGAGGCGTTCGCGGACAGTTCTTCCCTGCGGGAAGCGGCAAACCTCGTCATCATCACAGGAGATCTGGACGACCCGCTAAACGGCTACCGTGACGCCCGACCCGGCGAACGGGCCGTGCTCGACGACCTGATGCGTACCATAGAGAGAGAGGGTTTGCGGGGCGAAGTCTCGATATTCGCGCTTCGTGGACAGGGCGCCCTGGCGGCGGGCTACCGGTATTTCGCGGGGCTCCACTCGGTCTTCACGCTCACGGCCCAGTACGAGCCGTTCGGCCTCGCGCCGCTGGAGGCGATAGCGGCCGGACTACCGGCGGTCGTCACCAAGTTCGGCGGGCCGAGCGAGAGCCTTAGAAGCGGCGACGGAGAGTACGGAATCCTGGTGGATCCAAACGACCCCGCCGAGGTCAGCGCGGCCCTGTTCTCCCTCGTCGGCAACCGGGACCGCTGGCGCCGCTACGCCGAAGCGGGCTACGAGCGGGTCCGCTCCCGCTACACCTGGGAACGAACCGCCGAAGGTTACCTCGCAGCCATCTCCGGCAGCGGGCGAGTGGTGGATGAAGTAGAGCAAGAGACCCGCGCCTCGGCTGGAACCTCCGACCACCGGGCAGAAGAAACCTCCACCAACGGCTCTGCCCGCCGCGGCTCGGGCTCCGAGCATCTGCCCATCCCCCGCTACTTCACAGACCCGGAACCCGATAACGACTTCACGCCGGAGGAGTTGGACGAACTCTACTTTTTGTTCGAGGTGCTGGCGGTCGGGGAGACGTTGGTCGACTTCATCTCCCACGACAGGGTCCGGTCGCTCAGGACGGCAAGCCAGTTCAGGCGCTACCTGGGAGGTCAGCCGGCGAACGTCGCAGTGTACGTCGCGAAGCTCGGCGCGCGTTCGGCGATCCTCTCGAAGGTTGGCGAGGAGTATTTCGGTGAGTTCCTGGAGGAGCAACTCCAGCGCCACGGCGTCGGCACGGAGGCGCTGAGGCACACGGACGCCGTCGCGAGCACGAGCGCGTTCGTCACCCGGACCATCGGGGTGCCGGACTTCCAGGTCAACCGCGGGGCCGACGCGCTGCTCGACCCCAAAGACGTGCCGGAAGAGTTGATCGAACGGTCCAAGGCCGTCCACACCTCCGCCTTCGCCCTCTCTCGCGAACCCCAGCGCTCGGCAGTTCGCAGGGCTCTAAGACTCGCCCACAAACACGGCAAGCTAGTCTCACTCGACCCGAACTACGACCCGAGGGTGTGGCCCGACAGGGACGAAGCGTGGGAGGTGATCGCCCAGATCCTACCTCACGTCACAATCGTAAAGCCCTCCCTCGAAGACGCCCGTCGCCTCTTCGACCCGAACATGGAAGACGAAGCTCTCGAAGAAGCTTGCCTGGAAGAATTTCACAACCTGGGCGCCGACGTGGTCATCGTGACCAGGAGCGAAGGCCGGCAGGTCACGGTCTCGGACGGCTCTGGCGTGGAAAGGGTTGGACCCTTGCACGAGGTGGATGTCGAGAACGTGACCGGCGGGGGCGACGCGTTCTGGTCGGCGCTGCTCGTCGCCCGCCTCGACGGCGAGGACTGGCCAGAGACAATCCGGTTCGCGCACGAGGTAGCCGCCCTCAAGCTCCACGCCGTGGGCCACGTCGAGCGCATGATCGACAAACAAGAGATGTACCGCCGCGTCCGCCTCACGACCGCCCAAAAGAGCTGATATGCCGACCAACCCAGGCATAACCAACCTTCCCGCCC
>JBBPZK010000289.1:0-5268 GCA_038199155.1 Rubrobacterales bacterium
CCATCCGACGAAGTCGCCGTGGATGTGCTGGGCGTGCGGCTGGTTGGGTGCGAGGCCGGTGGTCTGGGTAATAACGGTCAGCCGCCGTCCGACCAGGATCAGGGTCGCATATCCTCTCGCCCCGAGCCGTTAAGGCGATTGAGCGTGGCCCGGTAAACTTTCACGGGGTTGAACGAGTTTTCTCTCGCGTTGCTAAACGTCTCGGCCAAAGCAACGGATGCCAGGCTCAGGAAGAGCGCAGCGACGATAGCCAACAATAAACCTACTCTTTTCAAGATCTTCCTCCTTGTAACTCACGTTCTCGTGCGCGGCCCGGCTAGCGCCGCTCCCTGTTCACCCCCTTATGCCGGCGGTCTCCTACCGGTCCCCTCCAGAAGAACTACGAACGCAAGTCGGTTTGTGGATCACGCCTGCGGTACACAGCGTAGACGCAGGAAGCTCTATGACCTGTGACGTGTTTCAGCCGTGAAGCACCTCGACCAACTCGCGTACGGAGTCGGCGCTGGTTTTCAGGGCTTCCTGCTCACTTTGGGCCAGGTCTAGCTCCACGACCTCTTCTATTCCTCCGGCTCCCAGCTTGACGGGTACGCCGACGAAGAGGTCGCTCAATCCGTACTCACCTTGCAGGTAGGTGGCGCAGGGGAGGATGCGCTTCTGGTCGAGTAGTATGGCGTCAACCATCTCGGCGGCCGCCGCGGATGGAGCGTAGTAAGCGCTGGTATTCATGAAGTTTACGATCTCCGCGCCGCCCTGGCGGGTGCGCTGAACGATCTCCTCTATCCGGTCTTCCTGGAGGAGGTTCGTGATCGAGACGCCCCCGACGGTCGCCATGCTCGGCAGCGGGACCATCGTGTCGCCGTGGCCGCCGAGCACCAGCGCGAACACGTCCCGTACGGAAGCCCCGACTTCTTGGGCGATAAAGGTCCGGTAGCGGGCGGTATCCAGAATGCCCGCCATCCCAATGACCCGCTCGCGTGGGAACCCACTCGTCTCCATCGCGACGTGGCACATCGCATCCAGCGGGTTCGCGACGACAACCAGGATCGCCTCCGGCGAGTGCTTTACGACTTCCTCGGTGACGCTGCTGACGATATTCTGGTTCGTCTTCAAGAGGTCGTCGCGGCTCATCCCCGGCTTGCGGGGGCTGCCGCTCGTGATGACTACCACGTCCGAGCCGGCCGAGGTCTCGTAATCGTTTGCCCCCGTTACGTTCGAATCGAAGCCGAGCGCCGGCCCGCTTTCCAGGATGTCGAGAGCCTTGCCCTGGGGCAGGCCTTCGACGATATCTATCAGGACCACGTCCGCGTAGTTGCGCTCGGCGAGCCGCTGGGCCGTTGTTCCCCCGACGTTGCCTGCGCCTACGACCGTAACCTTGCTCTTCGCCATTCGAGTCGCCCTCCTCTAACTCTGTATGTACGTACGAAATTCGATAAGCACAACCTCATGATAAGTGAATCCGTACAACTCTGCCGCCTGGTTGCTGCACTAGAATAACTCGCGTAAAGCAGACTGCAAACGATGAGGAGAGTCGTTGGATGTAACCCGTGCGATAGAGACACGCCAGAGCGTTGGGCGGGTCAGGCAGGATCCGGTGCCGAGGGAGCTTATAGAGCAAATCCTCGAGAGCGCCGTTCACGCCCCGAACCATAAGATCACCGAACCCTGGTGTTTCCACGTCTTCGCCGGCAAGGGCCGGGGGGAGTTCGCCCGCGCCCGCGCGGAGCTTGCGCGCATCATGGCCGAAGCCGAAGGCGAAGATGAGGACTTCGCCGTCGGTAGGATCAGCCGCGAGCGAAAGAAGGCTTTCCGGGCGCCGGTGGTTATCGCGGTGATCTCAGAAGCTGGGCGAGATGAGGTCGAAACCATCGAGAACTATGCTGCCTGCGCCGCCGCCGTCCAGAATATGCAGCTAACCGCCCACTCTTTGGGTCTCGGATCCATCTGGCGGACCGGACCGGTCGCCTACCACGAGCACATGCGTGATTTCCTCGGACTCGGAGAAGGAGACAGGATAGTCGCCTACCTGTACGTCGGATACCCGGACATGGGAGAGAGGCCGCGCCGGCGCGGAGCGGCCAGCGAGAAGACCACCTGGCACGGAGAATGAGTATCATGGTGGATGGTATTATCT
Organism: Rubrobacterales bacterium; assembly: GCA_038199155.1. Lineage (GTDB taxonomy): Bacteria > Actinomycetota > Rubrobacteria > Rubrobacterales > Rubrobacteraceae > JBBPZK01. The sequence goes on from JBBPZK010000289.1 coordinate 2,132, forward strand.
TTTTTCAGGTCTGATAGGAGGAAAATCTGTGAGATGGTTGCTCAGGCGGCTCCTGATAGTTGCCGCCCCGATAATCTGGCGTAAGATCAGGAACCGCCGGAAGAAGTAGCTTTCCAAAAGCTACTAGCTACTCCTCGATCGGTAGTCCCTCGAAACTCTCGCCCTTGCGGCGGATATTGACGAGAAAGTCCTTCGGTTCGTGGTAAAGGATGACGGGCGCCTCGCGCTGTTCGGCTTCTTCGAGGACTTCTATGCGGTTGCGCCGGGCCGCTTCTGGGTCGGTGTCGACACCGGCTATGGTGTCGGGGTTCAGGAAGATCTTGCTGGGTGCGAGGTCCGCCGTGAAGAGGGCCGCATCGTCACCGCTTTCCATCCAGACGATCTGATGTCCCTCGGCGTGCCCCGGCCGCACCTCCACCCTTATCCCCGAAACGATCTCTCCATCTCCTTCGAGCAACTCGCACCAGCCTTCTTCGACGCCTTTCTCGATCGTCGGAACAGCCTCGCGCCGGCCGTTGTCTTCCGGCAATTCTTTTGCTTCATCCAGGGAAGCTTTCTGCACGTATACCGTGGCGTTCGGGAAGTTTGGCGGGTTTAGCGCCCACCCGACGTGGTCGGCGTCCAGGTGCGAGAGGACGACGTGGGTAACATCTTCCCGGGAGTGACCTAAATCTTCGAGGTAGTCAGTGAGGTCGGAGTCGCGCTCCAGCTCGTAGCGGCCGACCAGGCTCTCTGGCAACTCGGGTCCGAAACCGGCGTCTAGCAATACGAGGTCCTCGCCGGTCTCGATCAGGACCGGGTGCATCGCGCCCCGGATGCGGGCTTTCCTGGATCCCCCAAAGAGGTTGCCGGCGTCGGTTACGAAAATACCGTCGTCCAGTACCCATACTTTCATCGACCCTACATCCAGGTTGCGCGCGGCCATCGAGAACTTCCCCTCTGTTGCGGTCTGCACTGCTTGTCTGTTTCGTACTTCCCCTGAATACTAGAGAAACCTTCCGCCAGATGCCCAAGAAAAAAGGCGGATGATTTCTAGCCGGAGCGGGCCACGCCGCGCAAGGCTCTGGCTAGCGTTCCGGGGTGCTTGAGGATGTTGTAGATCGGGGCGTCGCCCGTAAAGGTTTCTATGACGGTCTGGCGGGCCTTCGGGTCTTTTTCGCACGCTTTGAAGACCGGCTCCATGATCTCCAGGTTAGGGACGAGGCTCGTCAGGGCGTATCCGGAGACGTGACCACGGCCGCGCTGACGCCTGAGCTGTTTCGAATAACCTGAAAGAAGGGAGGCCGAGTAGTCGCTCCGGGCGCGGGCTGCGTGGGCGAAGGCTGCGGCCAGCCGCCCGGATTCGATGGCGTACCCGACGCCCTCGCCGCTTATCGGGTGGATCATACTGGCCGCATCCCCGGCCATCATCAGCCCCTGAGCGTGACGCTTGGCGCCCCACATCCCCATCTTCAGTGACCAGCTTTTCGGCGATCCCTCGGCTTCGGCGTTCTCTAGCCAGCCGGCTAGTAACGGTTCTCCCAGAAAGCGGTCGAAGTAGTCCTTGAGGTTGCGCCCCGTACGCGCGAGCGTTTTGGTAGAGACTCCGGCCCCGACGTTCGCCGTCCCGTCGCCCAGGTAGAAGACCCAGCCATAGCCTGCTCCCTGTTCGTTCATATCTTTGGTAATGAAGACCTGCAAGTGCTCCTTGTTCGGCCCGTCCACGCCCCTGAAATACTGCCGGCGGGCGACGGCGTTCTGGTGGGCTTTCATGCCTTCGCCCGCGAAGCCGCCGACCCCGTCCGCTGCGACCACCAGCGGGGCCTCATAGCGCACAGTCCCGCCGTTCTCGGCTTCGAGCCCCCGGACGTTACCCGCCGGGGAGCGGAGCAGCTCGGTGCCGCGAGTTTTGTTTCTGAACTCGGCCCCGGCTGAGACGGCCCTTTCGAGGAGTTTGGCGTCGGTCTCTTCGCGCCTGATGACATAGCCGCGGGCGCCATGGAAGGTCGGGGGTACATCGTTGTGGAGGCTGGCGGTGGCGGTGTAGAGAGAGAAGCCAGTGAAGGTCCCGTGGTGGGGTTTCTCCAGCCAGTCTCCGAGACCCATCAGGGAGACTTCCGAGGCCGCGTGGGGCATCAGGCCGTCGCCGCAGGGTTTGTCGCGGGGGAACTCCTGACGGTCGATGAGTAGAACTTCCAGGCCGGAACGCGCCGCGTGGTAGGCTGTGGACGCGCCGCTTGGTCCGGCGCCCACTACTATGAGGTCATACCGTTCGCTCATCGTCCTCCCTCTCTATAGAAGCCGTCTCATAAACACTTTCTGAGCAGAATAACGATGCACCCAAGCTGCGCCATGCCCAGGAAGTTCTCGTCCTTGTACTCGTAACGGACCACCAACCTTCTGAAGTTCTGCAACCAGGCAAATAGACGCTCTATCTTCCATCTCCTCTTATAGCGCCTGAGCTTGCGCCCGTCCTGGGTCTTTTTCTTCTTGCGGTTCTTTCTGTGTGGAGCGATCATCTCGATGCCTTGGCCTTTTAGTGTCTCGTCGAGCGAGTCGGAGTCGTAAGCTTTGTCTCCGACCAGCCGCTCGGGCTTCTCCTTCAAGAAGGCACTTGCCAGAGTCGGCTCAACAAGGGTGACCTCGTGCAGCGAAGCACTCTCTGCGTGGAGGGCGAGAGGAACAGAAGAGCCGTCTGAAAACGCCACGATCTTCGTACCCTTGCCCCGCTTGGTCTTTCCAACACAAGAGCCCCTTTTTTGGCTACTACAAATGTGGCGTCTATGTAGCACTCCGAGAGGTCTATCTCTCCACGCTCCTCTAGGTCTTCGGCCAGAACTTCGAGGATGGAGCCAAGAACCCCTTCTTCGATCCACTTCTGAAAGCGCCGATGGCAGGTTTGGTAGGGTGGGTAACGTTCGGGCAGATCCTTCCAGGGCGCTCCGGTACGAAGTATCCAAAGTATTCCGTTTAGCACGTCGCGGGGATCGCGCCAGGGTCTGCCTCTTCCATCTTCTCTTCGAGGTGGATCTGGGATAAGAGGCTCCAATACTTCCCACTGCTTGTCGGTGAGGTCCATGCTCTGTTTCTCCCGCCAGAAGGGTGCGTAACACCAGAGCCACTATATCTTCACTCCTACATTTATGAGATAGCTTCTA
>JBBPZK010000290.1:0-3892 GCA_038199155.1 Rubrobacterales bacterium
CTCGATGTGTTCTCGCGCCTCTCTGCGCCTCCGGAGATCTCCCCCGTATCCTCTTCCAGCATCGTCCGCAGATACAGGCTTACCCATGTCCGGTAGGGTCGCCAGTCTTCGGCGATCCTCTCCAATTCGGCGTCATCCGGCGTCCCGTCAAGCCCATACGCCATTGCGACAGCCTTGCGGAGCCTCGGCTCTCTCGCCGGAAGCTCATCAGGGGAGCCGGCCCCGCGCAGCAGGATCAAACCAGACGAGAACGGTCCGATTCCCGGCAACTCTTCCAACTCCGCCAAAGCGTCTCCGGCGGGCAATGAACGCAACCGTTTCGCATCCAGCTTCCCATCCATCGCCGCGTGTCCCAGACCACGCAAATACTCGGCCTTGCGCCCGGACAACCCCGGAAAACCTTCGAGCCGCGTCAAACGCTCCGGGGCGGGGAAAGCGTGCTCCAACTCGCCGTGGGTATCCACGGCCTCTCCCAACTCTTCCGCCATCCGCGCCTTGACCTTCGCGGCCTGTGTGATCCTGATACGGTTCCCGATGATGGCCCACGCAGCCGCCTCGTAGGGCGAATAGAAGCAGACCGGCCTGAGCCCTGGATACCGCCGCTGCAACCGCCCGACCACCTCGTCCCGCTCACCGACCTCCGGGAAGCCACGCCCGTCAACATCCAGCGAGAGTATGCGTGAAACTTGCTCCTTCACCACCTCCGGGTCCGCCCCACCAAATACCTCGCCGACGACCATTTTTCTCTCGGAGCGGACGCACACCCCGGCGACCTCTTGCCCACCATCGGTCACGAAAGCGAGGTGGAGATGCCCAGCCTCACTCCCTTTGTAGGCTGCGGGAGTGAACCCTTCTAGGAAACTCAAGCTCGCCTCCAACGAGTACGGCCCGACCGGCTCTATTTCAAAGCGTTCAGCCATCGTGGACCGTGACCGTGTAGCCGTCTGGATCTACGAAAGCAAACGTCCTCCCGAATGGACTGTCGGACGGCTCTTGAGCTATCTCGGCCCCGCTGGACCTGAGCGAGCGGCACAACCCATCGGCATCTTCACACCGCATCCACAAAGCGACTCCCCACCCGAGTTTCTCGACCGTATCGAGGTCCACCATCGGCTCCCGGACCGCGAAAAGTATCGGCTCCGTCCGAAAGACCACAGCGTTCGGAGGCCCGTTCGGATCCACCTCGAGCCCCAACCGCTCTGTATAAAACCGCCTGGAAGCCTCCAGATCCCGCACCTGCAAAGCCACGAAATCCAGCCCAGTCACTCCGTCCATCTCTCGGACTCCTTTCAAGCTATACTTATCAATGTCCTGATACTAATATAAGTACCCTGATATATCAAGGAGGAGTTTAGAAGATGAGCACTGTAGAGAGTAGTGTCGGGTACGAGTTGAAGCGTGTGCAGCACGCGTTGAGGCTCAGCATGGATCGGGCTTTGCGGGAAGACGGTCTGACTACTCCACAGTACGCGACGTTGAGTGCGCTGGCGGCGGAACCTGGTTTATCGGGGGCGGAGCTTGCCCGGCGGAGCTTCGTGACGCCTCAGACCATGAATCAGATCGTTGCTAACCTGGAGGAAGCCGAACTCGTCGAGCGTCGGAAGCATCCGGTGCATGGCAGGGTGCTGCAAGCCTATCTTACGGAGGCGGGAAGAGAACTGGTCTCGCGAGCCGACGAAGTAGCCGATGAGATCACCCTTCGCATGTTGGACGGGTTGGATAGGGGTGAGCGGCTACGACTCCTCGAAGCGCTCCGCGGTTGCGCCGAGGCTCTGAACGATGGCTGAGTACAGTCTCGTTCTCTGCGGCGGGCGTCTGGTCTACCACTCCTCGTAGATCACGATTCGGCCGAATTCAGGGTCGAAGGCTACGTGTACGCAGGTCTCGGAAGCGGGTTCGCCAGGAGAGCCGGTAGCCGATCAGCTCCGCTCGATCAACCTCAGCGCAGTTGTTCCTGTAGCGATTCACGGGCTGCGAGGGGCTCGTCTCTGTGCGGCCCATAACTTCGATAGCTTTCGGGGTAGCCAGGACACCCTCGACCTCTCGCAGCCCGGACCTGATTTCTCGTAGTTCCCGGATCAGGTTTTCTTCCACTGACGGCTCCTGATCATTCTACGTCTGCGGGGGGTTTGTCTAGTACGGGTGAGATCGCCAACGGTCCTTCGCGCAGGCCCCTAAGCCAGAGCATCAGGTTCTTTGGTCCAGGTTCCCAGATCAGGAGTATCGCCAGGATGCCGTAGATGGGGAGGTGGCCGATCAACTCCGACCAGTTGAAGATGGTGAGGGTGAGGTTTGTTGGGATGAGGGCGGCGAGTACGATCTCGCGCGTGAAGATGCCGGAGATTATGAACAGGCCTATGGCTAACTCGACGGCGCCCGCACTGAGGATAAACATTTCGTTGGAGAGCGGAAACCCGAGGGCGGAAGTGAAGTTGAGCGGATAGTTTTCGAGGAACGCCTGCGCGAGCGGCAGGTTTGCTAACTTCTCGGTGAAGGCTACCGCTATAAAGCCGATCCCGAGCCCGGCGCGCAGGGCGAAGATAGCGTAACGGCCGGTCCATTCCGGCGGCTCGGCGCGCGGGAACAGCAGCCGGTCTATCGAGAAAGGTCCCCTTCCCGCCAGGAAAAAGAACGCCGCAAAGCCGAGGTACAGCGCATTTTCGAGCATCGCTTCTATCCCGAGCAGCGGGATACCGGCGACCCAGAGGGCGGCGAGAACGACTGCAGCGACGCGGGTAAAAGCGCCGTAGAACAAGGCGAGCGCGACCATCGTCTCGGCGAAACCGAGGAAGTTCGACCAGACGCCGGGCATCGCGTTATCGGGTGAGAACAGACGACCCTGTACGCCGTTGAACAAAAGAGGCACGGCGATGTGAACGCCCAGGATCAGGGGCGCGAGCGCGTAGAGCGTGCTGCGCCGTCCGTCCGTGGCTCCAAACGCTTCGGGTCCGGGTATGAAGCTCCGTCCGTCCCGCACTCTCCACAGCAGTCCAGCGCCGAGCGTGGCGAGCAGAACCACCGCGACCAACGCCAGCGGCAGCGGACGGAAAAACAAGTCCCAGCGCAGCGGAAACTTCGAGGCGTCCTGGAACCACTTCTCGTGCGCGAAAGCTGGTCTAGCCGTCACCACGAAAGCAAAAGATAAAACCAGGCCGCTTGCTAGGGCGTGGATCCAACGCACCGCCAACTCCTTCCGGCCCCAGGCGAGACCAATCTTGTTGTCTTACAGCTCATGCTACACTCCGCGCCTCTACCGTAAAGTGAAGCCTACGACGCTCGTGGGACCGCTTATAAACAAAAAGAGGCTCCCCGGTCTCGGGAAGCCTCTTCTGGGGGCGATTCTCTACGTTCTCTAGGACACGGACACCCTCGTGCTAAAGGTCAACTCTTCGCCGGAGCGGTCGACCGTGACGGTATCGCCTGGATCGAACTCGCCGCCGATGATGCGGCTGGAGAGCGGGTTCTCGATGTAGCGCCGGATGGCCCTCGCGAGCGGTCGGGCACCGAACTTGGGGTCGTAACCCTCCTCGGCGATGAACTCCTTCGCAGCCTGTGTGACCTCGACGGAGACCTTCTGGCTTTCGAGGTGCTTGTTGAGACAGGCGAGCATGATATTCACAATCTCCAGCACGTTCTCCCTGGAAAGGGGCTGGAAGACGATGATCTCATCGACCCGGTTCAAGAACTCCGGCCTGAAGGCACGCTCCAAAGCGTCCGTCGCCCGGCGCGAGGTCTCCTTGAAGTCCACGCCATCGCGCGCCGTGAAGCCGAACTGCTTCTCACTGATCAGGTGCTGGCTGCCGACGTTCGAGGTCATTATGATGACCGTGTTCTCGAAGTTGACCGTCCGTCCCTGGGCGTCCGTCAGGCGTCCGTCGTCGAGGACCTGAAG